>CAMWZE010000068.1 GCA_947178685.1 uncultured Porphyromonadaceae bacterium | reverse complement strand
CTAATTTGACTCAATTTGTTGCAAAAATTCAAAAAATGATTGTTTCAGCAAAATCAAAGCGCAAATAAATCATCTTTTTTAGAAAAAACAGATAAATAATGAGATTGTTAGCGAAATATGTTGTAAATTTGCAGTTGAAGTGGATTTATACACCTTGCGGCCGGCCTTCCTCCGGCTGCCATAGATTGAATTATGAAGATTTTTGCATCTAACGCCATACGCGAAATTGACAACGCTACCTGCGAGGCACAGAATATCGACTCGCTTGACCTTATGGAAAGAGCCGCTCAGGCCGTCACCTACGAGATCGTCTCGCGATTCCTGCCCACACAGAGAATTGTGGTGGTGGCAGGCCCGGGAAATAACGGGGGCGATGCGCTTGCCGTGGCTCGGCAGCTCTTCGAACAGGGTTACAAGAAGATCGAGGTGTTTCTCTTCAATGTAGTAGGAAAATTAAGCCACGACTGTGAGGCGGAGCTTAAGCGCCTTATAACCATAGAGGGGATAGACTTTACGGAGATCAAGAAGGATTTCTCTCCCCCATATCTTGGTGAGAATGACGTCGTGATCGACGGACTTTTCGGAACCGGTATACGTCAGCCTCTTTCAGGCGGGTTTGCCTCAGTGGCCCGCCTTATCAACGACAGTGGAGCATATGTTATCTCCATTGATGTCCCCTCGGGTCTTTTCGGTGAGTGGAATGAGAATATAAGCCGTCGTGACATGGTGCACGCCAACCTTACTCTTGCATTCCAGACACCGCGCCTCTCTTTCTTCTTTGAGGAGAATGCCGATGTGATAGGGGAGTGGAAACTCCTCGATATTGATCTTGACGACACAAAAATGAAGGAACTCCCCACCGATTTTATGGTGGTGGAGGCCCGGAGCATACGTCCTTTGCTTAAACCACGCCGCAAATTCTCGGGCAAGCGCGACTATGGTTCGCTGTTGTTGATGGCCGGCAGTATAGGCATGATGGGTGCGGCTGTGTTAGCTGCCAAGGCCTCGATGCGTAGTGGCGCCGGACTTGTGACGGTGCACAGTGCCAAATGTGGCCTTCCGGTTATTCAGACGGCTGTGCCTGTGGCTCTCTTCGAGCCGGATAAGAATGAGAACTTCATCACCGATATGACAATCCACCATATGCATCAGGCAATAGCTGTGGGGCCCGGTATCGGTGTAAACCAACGCACTATTGATGCCCTTGAGAGTCTGCTGAAGACGTGTAAATCTCATTTGGTGCTTGATGCGGATGCGCTCAACTGCATCGCCAATCGTCCGGCTCTGCTGCAGCTGCTTCCCCCACAGACTATCATCACCCCGCATGTCGGTGAATTCGACAGGCTTTTCGGTGAGCACCATAATTCTGAGGAGCGGCTTAAGAAGGCTATTGATATGGCTAAGTATTATAGCATAATTATAGTGCTGAAGGGCCATTTTACAGTGACGGTCAATCCTACGGGGCGTGTCTATTTCAACTCTACGGGCAATCCGGGTATGGCTACCGCCGGATCGGGCGATGTGCTGACCGGTACGATCGGTGCGCTTGTGGCACAAGGCTACCGTCCTGACCGTGCCGCTATCATAGGCGCTTATATTCACGGTCTTGCCGGCGATCTTGTAACAGCCGACTATGGCGAGTTTGGTGTGATGGCTTCTGACATTGCCGATTATCTGGGACGAGCCTTCCGTGCCGTGGTGAATCGTGAGAAGATGGATATACCGCGTATATGGTGATTAGAGACAATGCTTAATCCTCAATTTTAGTATGAATAGATATATTTCGAGAATATTGCTTCCGTGTGTGGCTCTTTTGGGTACATGCCTTGGCGTACAGGCTCAGCAAACCAAATTGCTCACGGCGGAGAAACATAATGAATACGGATTGGTCTACACACTCCCCAACACCGCACTGATGATAGAGGTGACGGCCACCAGGGAGATTCGTAAGGCCGGTCCTTATTATCAGTATGCCAAGAAATTCGTGGGCACCGACCGTGTGATCAAGGATGATGCCGAGGTGTGGACCATCGAAAAGGTAAGGGTGCAGCCTTATGGTGTGCCTGATCCTGATGCCCGCTATATGATGCAGCTCAAACCGGGTGCCACTACTTTAATCGGTGTAGATACAGATGGAATGCTCCTGTCGATCAATACCAATCCGGAAGCAGCTCCGGAATTCAAGGTTACTGAGCCGGGTGAGCCGGAGGGTGAGCGTTTGGCCGACAATGAGTATCTTCAATATGTGGATGAGGACTTTATTGCGTCTCAGTCTAAGGCTAAGCAGGCTCAGATGCTTGCTGAAAGCCTTATGGAGATACGCGAGGCCAAGATTTCGCTCACGAGGGGCACAGCCGACCAGATGCCCACCGATGGAAAACAGTTGGAGCTTATGCTCAATTCGCTCCGTCATCAGGAGGCCGCTGTCACTGCTGCGTTCCTTGGTAATTCTGTGAAGGAAACTGTGGTGCGTACATTCACGTTCCAGCCTGCGGAGGATGGGCGTACAGTGCTCTTCCGTATGAGTGACTTCGATGGATTTGTCGGTGCCGACGATTATTCGGGAGAGCCGGTATATGTGAAGGTAGAGGTCACCAATGAGGCTACCATGCCTGTGGATGCAAAAGGGGTGGAGAAGAAACTCCCGAAGGATGGCGTGGCCTACAATATCCCCGGTGCGGCCAAGATCACTCTTACATATAAGGGTAAGAATATCTTCAGCCAAGAGTTCGATATGGCCCAGTTCGGAGTGGTATTTGGCTTGAATCCGACGCTCTTCACCGATAAGAAGGCTCCGTCATATGCTGTGTTTGATCCTGCCACCGGAGCTCTTCGTGAAATAGGTACCGCCAAGGAGGAGTAAGAGCATATGAGTGAAGATACTCTCTTTTCAACATCTCCCAAAAGATTATCGCTCTCGGAGTATACCGCGATAATCGGCAATGCCATTCGGATGACTCCGCAACTTGGAGGAGCATGGGTCACAGCTGAGCTAAGCGACCTTCGTTTCAGCGGAGGACATTGCTATATGGAGCTGATAGAGAAGAATGCGTCCGGACAGACAGTTGCCAAACTTAGAGCTAACATATGGGCTAACCGTGTGCCTTTTATCCGACAGAAATTCTTCAAGGCCACTGAGAGAGATATATCTACAGGTCTGAAGGTCATGGTGTATGGCGCTACAGGTCATCATCCCGTCTACGGGCTCTCTTTCACCATAATCGACATCGACCCTTCATATACACTCGGTGATCTTGAGCGGCTCCGAAGGGAGATCCTTATGCGTCTCCAGCGTGAGGGGGTAATTGATAATAACAAAGAGGAGATAATGCCACCGGCCCCCCAGCGTATTGCTGTGATTTCGGCTGAGGGAGCTGCAGGATATGGTGATTTCATGAATCAGCTCATTGGTAACCCCGAGGGTTTTGTGTTTTATCCGCATCTTTTCCCGGCGGTTATGCAGGGGGAGAAGACATCCCGTTCCGTCAGGGATGCGCTTGATAGGATAGAGCCGACAATAGATCTTTGGGATTGTGTCGCTATAATCCGTGGAGGTGGCTCTACAAGCGATCTCAATGGTTTTGACGATTATGATCTGGCTCACCGGGTAGCAACATTTCCGTTACCTATAATTGTGGGTATAGGTCATGAACGCGACCGTACAGTGCTCGATGAGATTGCACATACACGCATGAAGACACCCACGGCAGTGGCCGCTTTCTTTATCGATGCCCTTCGGGGCGCATATACAAAGGTAGGGCAGATGGTCGACTGGATAGCCCGCTACAGCAGTGACCGTATTGCCGGAGAGTTACGACGTCTTGACAATGCCCAAGGACTGATTCCGACACTTGCCAAGACTCGGATAACTGCGGCGCAGGCCCGTCTTGACATGGAGCTTACCCGCATACCGGCGCTTGTAGAGTCGCGGCTTGCCGGAGCAAGAGCTCGTCTTGACCGTGAGATGATGCGTATCCCGGTGATAGTTGATTCTCGTCTGAAGGGGGCGGGTTCACGACTCGATTCCATTACACAACTCATGAAGGTGGCGGCAGACGGTGCGCTGAAGCGTTCTAAGGCCCGTCTTGACAATCTCGGAGGCCTGATTGAGGTTCTCAGTCCTGTAAATACTTTACGCAGAGGCTATTCAGTGACAAGAGTAAACGGTCATGCGGTTACTGATGCAACCGCGCTTAAACCGGGGGATCAGCTGGAGACTCAACTCGCCACCGGCACAATAACATCAACAGTAAACAAATAACAAATTTTGTGTGATGAAGACAAGATATGCCATGTCATGTCTTCATCGCTGATAACAATTATTTATAAGGAATTATGGAAGATATGACATACGCCAAGGCTATGGCTGAACTTGAGCAGATTGTAGGTAAGATGCAGCAAGACAATTGCGATATTGATAGCCTTGCCGGTTACACCACACGGGCCATGGAGCTTCTCAAATATTGTCGTGAGAAGCTCTTCGATACCGATCTTCAGGTTAAGAAGTGTCTTGAGGAATTGAGTTGACAGGATTTCAGACAGGAAGTTCCTGTCCTAAAACCTCTAACTCTTAAATCCTAAAACACTTCATATGGAAATTATTCGCGGAAATAGATGCGTTTCACCCGTGGAGATACGGATGTCAGGATCTCGTAGGGGATTGTCCCGAGCAAATCCGACAGTCGGCTCACAGGTGCTTCCGAACCGAAAATCTCTACCGCATCGCCTACTTTACAGTCGATTCCGGTTACATCAATCATACAGGCGTCCATACAGATAGTTCCAACTGTAGGGGCGTCTTTTCCGTTTACCTTCACCGTCACTGCTCCTCGTCCGAAATGTCGGTTCATGCCGTCGGCATATCCAATAGGAATCGTGGCTATACGCGAGCGGCGTGAGAGATGGCCGTGGCGTCCGTATCCTATCGTTTCCTCCTTATCCCATTCCCTGATTGAGATTATAGAGGTGCGCAGTGTGGAGACAGTTGCTAATGGTTTCTCGATATCCTCCGGAAGTGTATTGGCTCCGTATAAGCCTATTCCGAGTCGGGCCATATCGTAGTGATGTTCCGGGAAACGTAGAATTCCGGCTGAGTTCAGCACATGACGCTTCACCGGATAGGGACAGCGTGAAAGCACATACTCTGTCATATCCTTGAATCGGGTAAGCTGCAGCAGGGTATAGTCGTCCATATCCACACAGTCAGCCGTGGCAAGATGTGAGAACATTGAGGCGAGACGAACCCCTTTCTGATCGAGGATTAGTGTCACGGCCTCATCAAGTTCGTGGGGTAGCAGACCCGTGCGATGCATCCCGGTGTCGAGCTTCAGATGAATAGGATAGTCGGAGACACCGTTCTTCTCCGCTTCGCGTATCACGTCGCGCAGCATGTCAAGTGAATATACCTCCGGTTCGAGACGATTGGCGAACATCGACTTGTAGTTGGCCACTTTAGGATTCATCACCATTATCGGCATAGTTATGCCATTTTGCCGGAGTGCGATACCCTCATCGAGGACGGCTACCGCCAGATATGCGGCCCCGGCATCCTGAAGAGTCTTGGCTATCTCATAGCTCCCGGCTCCATATCCGAAAGCCTTTACCATAGCCACTATTCCGGTGCCCTGGGGAAGATGGCTGCGGAAATAATTATAGTTTTCCACCATAGCATCCAGATTGACCTCAAGGACAGTTTCGTGCTTTCGTGCTTCCAGCATCTCGCTCACGCGGGAGAAGCCGTATTCCGGGGCGCCTTTTACAAGGATAATCTCCGAGTCGAAATCTGATGGGGAGAGTTCCTTCAAGAGCTCTTCGGTAGAATCAAAGAAAAGGGCATTCTCCGGGAATAGCGAGGCATGTGCCTTCAGCGATTCTCCGACACCTATGAACCGTGTAATCCCGGTCTCCTTAACAAGCTTGGCTATGGCCTCATATATCTCCCCTCCACCGGCTGTCTCATGGCGAAGATCGCTCAGTATCAGGATCGGGCGCTGGTGGGGCATTGCACGACGCATCATGAAGTCTACCGCGGGACGCAGTGATGAGAAGTCGCTGGTGTAGGAATCATGTATTACGGAGCAATCGTTTACACCCTCGGTAACGTTCAGGCGAGTGCCTATGCGATGAAGAGAGGCGAAACGTTCCTTGATCTGCTCATGCGTCATACCACGAGTGAGAAGAAATAGGAGCGACGCACCGATGTTCTCCGGTTCATACGGTTTGGAACAAGGAGCCATGATAGTATGTGTCTCCCCGTTGAAGGTATATCTTACTTCTGTTTTGTCGGAGTGAGGGTCAGGTGTGGCTGATATAAATAGATCGGCTTCCGGATTTTTCACCGACCATGAGAATGTATTCTTGCCTTCGGTTATCTTCTTTAACTCCTCATTGAGCCAAGGAGAATCAAGATTGAAAATTACGGTTTTTACCGACTCCGGGGCAGCAAGCAAGGATTTCTCAGCCGCTTTCTCGCGCATATCTGAGAAGCCGTCGGCATGAGCGTGACCGATATTGGTGATGATGACAGTTTCCGGTTGTATACATTCGGCAAGGGCAGTCATCTCACCCTTTTGAGAGATGCCGGCCTCTATGAGAGCCAATTTGGTTGTAGGCTCAATCTGCCATAGTGACAGAGGCACCCCTATCTGGGAGTTGAAGCTTCGTGGGGAACGGGCAATCTCGCAAAGAGGCTCCATAAGTTGGAAAATCCATTCCTTCACAGTGGTCTTCCCCCGGCTACCTGTGATTGCCACGATTTCCGTATCGGTCATTGCCTTGGCGGCAGTGTGACTGATTTTCTGTAGCGCTCCCACCACATTGTCGGTTATTATAAACCTTGCATCCTCTATGCCGGCCATATCTTCCGGTATTTGATTTACCACAAAATGGCGCACCCCCTTTTCGTAGAGAGTGTGGATATAGTCATGGCCGTCGTTGCCTCCCGGGGTCCGGATTGCGAAGAAGAGAGATGAGTCGGGACGTGAGAGTGATCTTGAATCGGTGAGAAGAGTATCGATTACAGTGTCATCGGTTCTCTGTGATTGCGGATCGATGAGCAATTTGACGCCGGCTGCGTATCGGCTATCAATAAGACGAGCTATATCAGAAAAAGGAAGCTTCATTATAATTATTATTTCGAAGGATCGTATAATTTACTTCATGCGGAGAAATCAACTTCAAAATTACAATTAATAATCCAATTGCACAATCTGAAAAGGGATTATTTATGGGGTAAAAAAATGGGCGCATATCACTACGCACCCCATTTTTCCAATCCCTCTCGAAACACATCGTGAGGGATTGAAGGTCCTAATCCTAATTTTAACTATTAATCCATAACTTTACTAATGCAACAATAAAATTGTCAATGAAACGATTAATTGGTCTTATGAGAAGATTATTCTATCCTTATATCTTTGATGGGAAGCAGATTCGAGTCCGGGGTTATGTCGGACTGACAACCGATTTGTCTCTTTTACGGATAAAAGAGATGCCTATCGGGAATCTACCGCGCAAAGTTAACAAAATTTTTTCACTATAACCC
>CAMWZE010000067.1 GCA_947178685.1 uncultured Porphyromonadaceae bacterium | reverse complement strand
GATGTACTACACGGCCTAACACCGGAGTCGACTGGAAATGATAAAACCACCATTCACCCTCAGGCGTATCCACAAGTGCTCCCTGATGAGGGCCGTTGACTTTTGTAGATCCAGTCTCCAGCACACGTTTCCCCTCGTAGGGACCATAGATATCTTTCGACCTCAACACGGTCTGCCACCCTGTGCCGACACCACCCTCCGGAATCGACAGATAGTAATACCCATCCTTTTTAAATAGCTTGGTTCCCTCAGCTGTGGGGCCTTCATAAATTTTACGTCCTTCATCCAGGAGAGTCTTACCATCGGGACTCATCCGATGAATAATTATCGGTCCCCCTCCGAGCTGGCTACGCCCAAGGAATGCATTCCCGTCATCATCCCAAAGCGGACATGGATCCTCCCAGCCATCGACATCTTTCACCTGATAAAGCTCCGACCATTCTCCTGCGGGATCGGTGGCCGTTGTCACAAAGAGTCCCTCGTTGGGCATGCATACATATATCCAGAATTTGCCATCATGATACCTCAGTGCAGGCGCCCATGTGCCACCTCCATATTTCTTCATTTCAGAGAACCCCGGGAGATTGATATGGTCGTGCACCCGGGCGATTATCCGCCAATTTACCATGTCGTCCGACTCCAGAATCGGCATTCCCATAAAGTGGAATTCCGAACATGTCATATAGTATTTATCACCCACACGAATCACATCGGGATCGGAATAATCAGCATTGAGCACCGGATTGGCAAATGTACCGTTACCGAGATCACCCCAGCGGTAATCGTCAGATGCTTCAGCGTTGCTGACAGCTGTCGGGCTTTGCCCATACACCGGTATTGTCATAGCATATGCCATTATTGCAATAAAGAGCTTTTTCATAACCTATTCATATAGTATTTGCGGATGCAAATTTAGGGGATACAGAGTTAATTTTATGGATTGATTTGCATCATATAATTGCATTTTTGAGTCATCAACGGTTAATTCCAACCATTTTAAGGCATTTACCCTTTAAGAAATTAAAGCACGTTTTTGAAAACCGTTAAGTCTCCAGACAAATGATCGAATAAGAACAGCAGTCCTGGCGTGATTTAACCGTAAACCTTGCACATTTCAAGTATTTTGACGAAATTTGCCAAAACCTTATATAATCAAACGGGATGGCTAAATTATTCCTCCCCGGCTTTTGTAACTGACCAGTATGTATGATGAAAGTTGAATTAGAGAAAACCGCCGATGGCTCTCCCACCCTATATCGGGAAGATATCGATGAGCATTACCATTCTGTGAAGGGAGCTTTGGCAGAAAGCAACCATATTTATATTCATTTAGGTTGGGAGAAAGCCGTCTCCGGCCGTAAGAGTATAGCGGTCTTTGAGGTAGGGTTCGGCACGGGACTTAATGCTGTGCTCACAGCGCGGGCAGCTCTTGACAATAAAGTCAAGACAATCTACCATTCAGTGGAGCTTTATCCGCTACCGAAGGAAACCATAGATGTGTTGCTCCCCTTTCATAAGGAAGATAACCGTAGCTTGTTCAGCGGGATACATGAAGCAGCGTGGAATGAGGACACAGATATAAATCCATTCTTTTCCTTAAAGAAGATACAGGCAAGTCTCCTCTCTTTGGATTTACAGCCTTCCACCTACGATTTGGTTTATTTCGATGCATTTGCTCCTGAGAAGCAACCCGAGATGTGGGATGAATCAATATTCCGAAAATTATATGATGCCATGACGCCGGGAGGCATACTCACCACTTATTGCGCCAAAGGAGCAGTCAGACGTATGCTCCAAGACATTGGCTTCCTTACAGAGAGGCTACCGGGTCCACCGAATGGCAAAAGAGAAGTGCTCCGCGCTACAAAAATACTATAGTGATGTGCTGATAGTAGCATTTAATCACACTCACCATGACTTTAGTTTAAGGTCACAATTTGTGACCTTAAACTAACTTTTAGAGGCTGGTACAAATTCTAAAATAGAATACCGCAGAAAACTAAAATACTATTTGACATAGAAACTATTGTTAGCATACGGTACACCTTCTATGCCTGATCTTTTTTTAGCATTAGATCCATAAGCAATACAGCATGTTCTTTTTCTTCTTGCACTGCATCTTTCGGTCGCCATGCCACTATAAACCTTATGGAGGCTGAAACCACCCTATAGTTTTTTTCTGACCATAACTGCAACTCGTCTTGCATCTTTTGAGACAATTTGGCAACCGCATTATTACTGTCCCATTCGAAAAGATAGTTATTTTCAAAACGTAGTCTCTGACCCGGTCTGAGAGTGAGTATCTCTTTTTTCCTTGATTTGAAGAAACTAAGATTTACATCTCTGTGGGATAATTGTAAAACAATCTCGTCAGGCATACTATACTGCACCTGAGATACAAGATGCTCATCAGCCGTCATTCTATCAAAAAGAGATGTGTTGGTATGTATGAATAAACGCTCTTTTGCCCTGGTTGCTCCCACATAATATCGACGTATATCTTTATTTTGAATGTTTTTAGGTGGGGCTATCAACAGATAAACATCGTTAAACTCACGTCCTTTAGCCTTATGGATAGTGGATACCACTATATCAGCTCCTGTAAGATCACAAAAATCCTCTATAGATGATTCGAAGATAAATTCCTTAAAATCGGTATAATATTTTGTTTTATTAGTCTGCTCAAATATGTATAGAGAACGTTGCAGATAATTAAGACTTGACGAATTGGCATAAATAGCCAATGTCTTTTGTTTCGCTTTTTCCCACACCTCGTCTGGAATAATAGGTGTATGACAAGCTTGCTCTATTTGTTTGAGAAACATACGGACTTCAGCCATATTATAGAACCGGAATCCATCCATATTCTGCACCAGCCTACTATTTAATCCATACTTGCGTAACAAAGCTACCAGAATTACAGCCTCTTCATTTGTCTGAGTCAATATGCAGATAGAACCGTTGCGACGATGCCTCAACAAATCATCGACAAGAGGCTGATACATCATATCAGATACGTGATGGCGTAGTAAGACAGCACCCTCTTTACTACTCATTGAAACAATAGGATCAGCCTTCATTCTTCCTGCAATTCTATTTGCAAGCGCATTAGCAAAATCAACCACATGACGAGAACTCCGGTAGTTCTCTGTCATTTCAATAAATCGGGCATTGGATTCTTTTAGCAGCTGAGTCATATAGCGCGAGTCAGAACCACGGAACTCAAAAATATTTTGGTCATCATCCCCTACGGCAATCACACGCATCTCCTCGTTGAATGACATAAGGGCATGTAGCAAAGCATACTCTTCTGCACTCATATCCTGTGCTTCGTCAATGACTAAAACAGTCTTTGCTATGCGGTTTGGCTCCACCTCCCCATTCATAATCATCTTGGCTGCCCTTGCCACAACACCCTTAGCATCGTCAAGACTGCCAATTCTACCCAATAGGTCGAAACAATAGGAATGAAATGTCTTTATTTCAACAAAGTGGGCGGCATTGCCGATAAGCCCTAACAATCGCTGCTTGAACTCAGTGGCAGCAGCCCGCGAAAAAGTGAGCATCAACAACTGTTCATGCTTGACATCTTCGAGCAATAGCAATGAGGCGAGTTTATGCACCAATACACGGGTCTTTCCACTACCCGGCCCGGCAGCTACCACTATACAACGAGATTCCTTGTCAGATATTATCTCCATCTGTTTTTTAGACAGAGCTCCGAAAATATGATTATATTTTTCCGGAGTGACATTACGCTCTATTTCTCGTATCCGCTCTCCTTTAAAATATTTTGATACAAACCGCTTATAATCCATCTGGAAGTAATCAGACACATACTGTAATGCCGCATCATAGTCTCGCACCATCAGATTGGCATATTCGCCTACAATATGAATCTGCTGTATCTTTTGCTTATAGAACTCACTGAGCATACGATAATCGTCTTGCTTGTAACGCGATCTGGTATCTTTGATACGTCGGATATCCATGGCGTTATAGAGCACAAGAAAACCACCTTCAAGTTTCAGAGCTCCAATCCTTGACAGATAGAGCAATGCTTCCTCTACATCTTCAAGTTGCACATCATTCATGGACTCAATCAGAGTATTACCTGTGGTTTTCAAATCATTAAGCAACTCCACTATCGAAAACCTGACATCATTATTTCCATTGTCGGCTTCAACATTACGCGCAGCAACCTTATATAACCAACCAATTGTAAACTGACAGATCTCCATTCGTTTTTCAAATCGCCTCAGGATGGCTGTCATATCAGTTTGCGACCATAGTTGAATATTGTGTGCACCATCTTCTTTCTTATGAGTGTAGCCCTTGACGGTCAGAAAAAATAATAATGTACGGATATCTTTTTCTGTTGCCGTGTCTACACCTTCTTTTTGAGCATTGTCGTTAAGCTGCTTATAGGATATACTACATACTTCAGACGATACATGTCCGAGTATATATCGTTCAAGTTTAGAAAACCGCTCCAACAGTCGTTTCGATCTGTTTTCAGAATCCCCGGCATCATGCAGATAAGCAGATATGTCTTTTGAATCGGCAAGAATACCCTCTTGGCGCATACGCACCACGCTTGATACCACCTCACTCTTGCTGAGTCCAAGAATGTCTGCCAGATAATCTATGCGCGATTCTGATTCTGCATCGCGGACCTTGGAAGTATACTTTTGCGATATCAATGACCTTATTATGCGGACCGCTTTTTCCACCTCCTCCTTCTCAAAAAGCAAGGATTCCGTAATGCGTTGACGGGCTTCCTCCATGTTCTTTACAGTTATACCTGTGGCATATACATGGGGAACATTGTTCCCTCTCTCCAGATACCCGGCTTGCTCCAAGGCAGCCAAAGCCGTACGTACACGTGTTTCTATGTCGGAAACCGAATTATCCCAACCTGCCTGCCGTGCAATTTCCAGGGCAGAGCAACACACACGCATACGTTGCCTGGTTAAATCCTTCACAGCTTTCCACACCTGCTGTATCTCACTAATACTTAGTTTTGTCTGATTGAGCAGGATAAAATGTTTGTCAAGATCAGCATCGCTATATAATACAAAACAACGGGCTTCAAGATGTGGGTCGCGACCTGCTCGGCCGGCTTCCTGAACATAATTCTCTAATGAGTCTGAAATATCATAATGTATCACCAGCCCCACATCTTTTTTGTCAACACCCATTCCAAATGCTGAGGTTGCCACAATAATGCGAACACGGTCGTTCATGAAAGCTTCTTGATTGGCAATCTTCTCTTCTACATTCATTTTACCATCAAATGGCAATGCCTTGAACCCATCTCGAGTGAGTTTCTCGGACAATTGCTTTGTACGCTTGGTTCGAGACACATACACAATTGCTGGGGTTGAGGATTCAGCAATCAGTGAACGTAATTTAGTATATTTGTCATCATCAGTATCTGCATGGATAACCGAATAACGCAGATTTTTCCGCGTAGCAGAAGACGCAAAAATCTGAAGATCAATATTTAGCGTTTTCTTAAAGTAGTCACATATGTCTTGTATCACCTTTTGTTTCGCGGTTGCCGTGAAACAGGAAATCGGTATTGCCTGACCAATCGCTTTTTTCTTCCGGTATTGATTGATGAATTTGCCGATATATAGATAATCGACCCTAAAATCCTGTCCCCATGAGGAGAAACAATGTGCTTCATCTATTACAATTCGGACTAAATGGCGCGCAAGCAATATTTTCTCTATTGTCTTTGACCGAAGCATTTCCGGAGAAATGTATAGTAGCGAAGCATCCCCATCCATCACTCTACGGATAGCATCCGAGCGACTGATTGGATCGAGCAATCCATTTATAGTGACAGCATCTGTAATTCCTCTTTCAGCCAGATTATCCACCTGATCTTTCATTAAAGATTGTAATGGTGAGATGACAACTGTAAGACCATGTACCGACCGCCCTGCCATTAAAGCCGGTAATTGGAATGTCAAGGATTTGCCTCCGCCGGTTGGGAAAATGGCAAGTAGCGATTTGTGTTCAACCGCTGCACGAACTGCATTCTCTTGCAAGGGTTCTCCATCATAAGTCCTGAACCGGTCAAAGCCGAAGAAACGATTGAGATTCACATGCTCATTAAGTTCCTTATTACAATAAGGGCAACCGTCACTGCATTTAGTATGCCGAAGAAGTCTCACCAGATTCTCAACATGAGGATAATTGTAAAGAACCCATCCCGGAGTGATAGATCGATAATCTGTGGTGTCAATCAAAGCAAGGGCGTATGCCAATTCCCGTGGATACTCTTGTATTGCACTTTCTATATCTGCATTATGACAGATCTTGTCTCTATATTCCGAACGGATCTGCTTCGGTAATGACTCTTTTAGTCCAATCTTAGCATTGACAAAAGCCAAGAATCCCTTATACTCGTCGAATCCTTGAAGTAGAGTTGCAAAAATCACCTTCTTAGAGTCTGAAAGTCCTTCCCAACGAGCCACTTCATCCATCAGCAGATCACGGGCTTTTTCACAGTCATTTACAGGATTATTCAGTTGGTCGATTACAAGCTTATCGTCTTTCACCAAATGATGATAGGGACGCTCAGGAAAAAGCAGTGGGGACAAAAAGAGAGTATCAACCAATATGAAGGAGTGAGTGTCGTCACTAAACAAATACTTGGCATCATGATGAATGATGTTATGTCCACAAATAAAATCCACATCCTTAAGGAAAGCAATCAGTCCTTGCTTATCGGCAGTGTGATACACCGCCCCATCCCACCTGACAGCCCCGATATCATGTATCTTTTTATCACGCAATCCAACCTCAACATCCACAAAACAATAGCGAGAAGTGTCATACGACATTCCCCAAGGACCCCTAAGTCTACTTTCTACTCCACTGAGTGTATTGATGATTCTATTCCAAAAGGACATTTGTCTTGAATTTTATATCTCAGAAGACTCTCCTATAATCTGTTGATTTGTGAGTTTTACATTCTTTCTTGTGAAGTATATTAATCAACAAGACTCCAATATTTATTCGCAAATTTCAATTGCTTTCGTCTCTTAATAGTTGAAAGTAAGGTTGTCAACTTATCTCAGTTTGGGCGCTACTTATTATTCTTCCACGACTTATTAAAGGCATGTAAAGCGAAAGGTGTTCCCTCAGAAAAAACAGGGGGAAGCGTCCTGGCCATATATATAAGTTTGGCAGTATCGTTTTCAAAGACCTGCTTACTCTCTTCACAATAATTATCTATTATATTACACACCTTGAAAATATCCTCTACTTCCTCTGAACCAACTATCACCATATCATTCCCGTAAACTTTTACCACACGTGAATAAACTTTAGGATCATCGGGCAAAAAGGCAAGAATCCTTTGATTTTCCAACTCCCTGCGCTCATCTTCCGGAACCTTAAGCCTAAAGGCTAAATATTGTTGCGGGGTCAACTCCTTGAAATCCTCTTTCTTGGGGATATAGCCGACATTGAAAATCATTTTCATTGCAGGTCCCATCCTGAAGAACATAAAAAATAAATCCATATCTTTAAAATCTTAGTATATTTATAATG
>CAMWZE010000066.1 GCA_947178685.1 uncultured Porphyromonadaceae bacterium | reverse complement strand
GATGTAATTTTTGTTGCCTATGCTATGACGAATATTGCATCCGGCTGAATTTGATAGTGAGTTCAACATCTCTTCTATCACCTTTTATCCATGTCATGCTAACTTTGCGTCAGAAATTCTAACCAAAACCAACATAACATGAAAAAAGGAATCCTCACCGCGCTGATGCTTCTGCTTATAACAGTGGTGGCGCACTCACAGGAGATCACTGTGAAGGGAACGGTTCTGTCTCGCGTAGACAATGAACCTCTGATCGGAGCAACCGTGCTCTGCGAAGTAAACAAGAAAGGAACGGCCACCGATATAGATGGTAATTTTACCCTCTCTGTTCCGGAAGGTTCGGCAATAAAAGTCACTTATGTGGGCTACACACCTGTAGAGTTGGTGGCACAGCCTGAGATGACAATCTACATGGATGAAGATGCCGGACTGCTTGACGAACTTGTAGTAGTGGGTTATCAAACTGTTCGAAAGGCCGATCTTACAGGAGCTGTGTCGGTGATGAATATGAAGGAGCCTCTATCTGAGAATTCAGGCAACATCATGAACTCGATGGCCGGTAAGCTTCCCGGTGTGAATGTAGTGCCTGATGCGGCTCCCGGTGGCACCGGTTCTATCCGTGTGCGCGGTATGTCTACAGCCAACTCCAGTAATGATCCTCTCTATATTATTGACGGAGTTCCTACCGACACCATCAACTGTATCAATCCGAGCGATATTGAGACAATGCAGGTGCTCAAAGATGCCGCTTCAGCCTCTATTTATGGTTCGCGTGCTGCCAACGGTGTTGTCATTATCACAACAAAGCATGGCAAAGGGGAGCGCACCACAATCAATGTGAACTATGCGGTGTCAGCCCAGACAATTGCCAAACGTTATAAAGTGATGAATGCCGAGCAGTGGGGTCAGGCCTATTGGATGGCTTCTCAGAACTCAGGGATAAAACCCTCCCACATTCTCTATGGGGACGGCGCCACTCCGGTGCTCCAGCAATTTGCCGATGGCAATCCTAATTTCCCGACAGCCAACACCAATTGGCAGGATGAGGTTTACCACACGGCATGGACCAATAATCTCACAGCCTCCATCGCCAATAATTCCGAGAAAGGGTCGATGCTCTTCTCAGCCAACTATATCAACCAGAACGGTAATATCAAAGACACTTTCTACGAGCGTTATTCAGCACGAATCAATTCACGCTACTCCTTTAATAAGTATGTGGCGGTAGGTGAGAATCTTGTGGTGGCACGTTGGAGCAACCGTGGTATGGATGTAGCCGGCGACCGAGGCATACCTTTCACAGCGCTTTCTCAGATGCCGGCACTTCCGGTAAAGGGAATCGACGGCACCTGGGCAAATCCGATGACTCTTATCAAATCTGACCTTGCCAATCCGGTGCAGCTCATTTCAAATGCCTCCGATAATTCCTCCACTTCATGGAGAATATTGGGCAACGCCTTCCTTGAGATCTATCCTGTGGAGGGCCTTACATTGAAGTCGAATATCGGTATCGAACACAGCCAGTATCTCAATCAGACTCTCAACCGTCGTGTCAATCCCAACGATGTCAACTCAGTAGATGAGGTTTACGGACAGGGAGACACCTGGACTTGGACCAATACCGCCAATTATAACAAAACTTTCTCTGAGGTGCACCATCTTACAGCTCTCATCGGTACTGAGGCTATCGGTTACACATTCAAAGATCTCAGTGCTTATCGCACCGGCTATGCCTTCGAAGACACTGATTATATGCAGATCGGAGCGGGCACAGGCACACGCAGCAACGGGGGTGGAAAGACTCAGTGGAGTGTGTTCTCACTCTTCGGAAAGGTCGATTACAATTATGCCGACCGTTACCTCGCCTCGTTCACCATACGTCGTGATGAGAACTCACGCTTCGCCAAGAAACATCGCTCAGGTGTGTTCCCCGCAGCTTCAATAGCATGGCGTCCCACAGCCGAAAGTTTCTGGCCCGAAAACAATATACTTACCGATCTTAAGATACGCTACTCATGGGGCCAGAACGGTAATGCCAATATCCCATCGCTTTATCCGGCTTACTCCACTTATATCTTCAATACCGGAAACGGCGCCTATGATATTTCAGGCACAAATTCAAGCACCACATCAGGCATAACAATCTCATCTACCGGCAATCCCGATCTGAAATGGGAGACTACCACTCAGAATAACATTGGTGTCGATCTTCAGTTCCTCAACGGAGCCATCAACCTCTCGGCCGACTATTATGTAAAGAAGACCACCGATATGCTCACAATTCCGCCGGCCTTGAGTGTTGCCGGAGAGAACGCCGACATCTGGATGAACACCGGATCTATGCGCAACAACGGTTGGGAGCTCTCACTTGGCTACAACTCTCCGAGCTATGGTGATTTCTCGTGGAACGGTTCAATCAACCTCTCCCAGTATAAGAACAAGCTCCTTGTACTCAACAATCGTCAGGAATTTATTGGTGGTGATGCCCGTCTTGTGCCCGGTAAACCTATGGGTATCTACTATGGCTATGTCTGCGATGGTATTTTCCAGAGCATGGAGGAGGTGGCAAACCATGCCACACAGCAGGGTGCGGCCCCGGGCCGTCTTATGTATCGCGACCTTAACGGCGATGGCGAGATCTCTGATGCCGACCGTTGCTACATAGGCGATCCCAACCCGGATCTCTCGATGGGTATCAACCTTGCATTCAAATATAAGGGTTTCACTCTCGATATGTTCTTCTCAGGCGATTTCGGTTTCGATATCATCAACTCCATGAAGGGTCAGCTCTATAGCTTTGGTCGCGCAAACACCAACACCAACCATGCTGCCGATATCCTCAACGCCTGGACTCCCGAAAACCGCAACACCGACATCCCCGCACTCTCGCTCACGGATGCGAACAACGAGGCCCGCTTCTCTACCTATTACACTGAGGACGGCTCATACATGAAGATGAAATATCTGAAACTCTCCTACACTTTGCCCGAGGCTATCACCAAGAAATTCGCATGTGAAAACCTCAATATCTTCGCGCAGGTGGAGAATGTGTTCACTATGACAAAATACTCCGGTCTTGACCCTGAGATTCTTCCCGGCGGTTATGGTGCAGTGATCGACAACGGTGCTTATCCGCGTCCCCGCACATTCACATTCGGTGTTAACTTCCAGTTCTAAACCTTCAAGCAACCAAAACAATGAAAACTATAAAGACAATAATAAGAAACTCTGCAATGGCGGCCTCTATGGCGGTGCTTGCACTCGGCTCAGTGTCTTGCGACAGTCTTCTCGACACAAAGCCACAGGGAGTGTTCTCGGCAGATCAGATCGGCGATGAAGAGGCGGTAGACCTCATGACATCCGCTTACGCCACACTTCTTTGCCATTATTTCGGCAACAACGAGTCGTTTGCCGGCCCTATCAACAACTGGGTGTTTGATATCCGCTCAGACGATGCACAGAAGGGTGGAGGTGAACTCGGCTATGAGGTGTATATGCATGAGTTCTCTATCGGCAACGTTCAGAGCGACAATCCCATTCTCAACTACAAATGGCGCAACGACTATTATTCAATTTCCCGTTGCAACAATGCCCTCCGTGCTCTCAATGCCGCAGGCAACCTCTCCGAAGAGAACCGTAAGGCATATATAGCCGAGATGAAGACCCTCCGCGCATATTACTATTTCGATCTCTACCGCATCTTTAAGAAATTCCCCTATATCGATGAGAATGCAAATCCATCGGAGGTAAGTGCGAGTGAGTTCACCCGCGACGAGATAGCCGGATTCATCAAGGCCGATCTTGAGCAGGCTTATGCCGACAATGTGGAGAAACAGAGTGAACCGGGTCGCTTCAACAAATATGTGGCTGCCGCAGTGCTTGCCAGAGTAGCTCTCTTCACCCACGATTACGCTACTGCCGAGAAATATGCCGATTATGTAGTGAAGAGCAATCAGTATCAACTCTATCCCAACTTCCTCGACATCTCAAAGCCGGAGATGAACAACCAATATGAATCGGTGATGGCTGTGCAGTTCTCCTCTGCCAACGAGCCCGATCAGTTCAATTTCAACAACTGTTTGAACTGCACCGTGTCAGAGGGCGACGTCTATGGTAACGGCGATGACTTCTACACCGGATCGCAAGATCTTGTAAACGCTTTCCGCACAGATGCGAGCGGTCTGCCTTATCTTGAAGCCACTTCAGCCCCCTCTCAGAATCTTGACAAAGCCGACTATGCCGGCAACGTCGATCCGCGTGTCGATTTCACATTCGGACGTATCGGTATGCCCTGGCGCGGTTACAATTACAATGAGAACTGGTGTCGCAATCTCAACAACTATAGCCAGTATTCCGGTAAGAAACCTTATCCCTCTCCCGATTCTCCTTACGTCACGGTAGGTATTGTGCCTTGGGGAGCCAGCTCTCTCAATTATATCATAATCCGCTATGCCGACGTGCTCCTGATGAAAGCAGAGGCCCTTATCGAGCAGAACAAGGATCTCGACGAAGCACGCACCCTTATAAATCAGGTTCGCGCCAAGGCAGCCCGCTCAGTGGATTCCTCCTATACTCCGGTTGATTGTAATCCGATGGTGGCCAATTATCTGGTGCGTGAGTATGGAGCTCAGGGATGGACTCAGGACTATGCCCGTAAGGCAGTGAGAATGGAACGTCGTCTCGAACTCGCTATGGAGGGTCACCGTTGGTTCGACCTCGTGCGTTGGGGAGAAGCGGTCAACACTGTCAACGCTTATTATGCGAAAGAGAAGAGCCTCTTCCACTATCTTGACAATGCCCATCTCAGCGAAGATGATATCTATTGTCCGATACCGCTTGAGCAGGTTGATAATGCAGGCGATCTTTATAAATAATCATACCATACTTACAAACAATATATAAGGAAATGAAATTCTCAAAACTGACATATATAGCAGCGGGACTCACCCTCTTCGCAAGCAGCTGTTCAGACTATACTCCCAACGGATATACGGAGGGTCCGGAACTACCGGTTGTGGCCGCGATGGAATACACGATAGGTGGAGTGGCCAACCATGATATAAATATAAACTGGACTCTACCATCCGGCAACGACGTAGCAGGCTGTGTGCTCTACCGTAATGCTACAGAGATACAGACATTCGATCTTAATACCGACCGTAACTATTCCTATAATGTTCTCGGCACTCCACTTGGAGAGGAGGTGGTCTATACGGTTAAGGTGAAATATTCCAACGGTTATCTTTCCACCGGTAAATCTGTGGTGATCGACCTTCCCGAGGAAACTTTCGAGGGTGTCAGCAATCTCAAGGGCTCCCTTAACGGACGCGCTGTCACACTCAGCTGGAATCTACCCTCCCAGGCACATCGCACCGGAGTGCGTATCGTGACTAACGGAGAAACCGACAAAGCTATCGTGCTTGATGCCGAGACTACATCCTATGTGCTCAAGGCCCAGCCAATGGAGCAGACTATGACCTATTCAGTTGAGGTGGTATACGACACTTACTATTATTCGCCGGCATCGAGCGTAGAGGAGACCATCCCCTATGTGGAACCGAAGATGCTCTATCTGCTTCCCGACGGAGTCGCAACCTATGGCGATCTTGATGATGACGATGAATATGCAGCTGCCAAATGGTTTGCCGCTCAGCCCAACACAGAATTTGTGCATCCCTCCGAGCTTTCCGACTATGATCCGGCCATCTACTCAGTGATGTGGATTGAGGTAGACCGTGTAGGCATCGGCTACGGATGGCAGAATCTACCGTTCTCTTCAGATGATTGCATCGCCGCTATCAAGCAGTACTCAGCCAACGGAGGCAGCCTTTATCTCGCTAACATGGCAACTCAGCTCACAGTGCCCCTTGAGATAGTGCCCTCAGATATGGGTCCCACCGTATTCGGCGATGGAGAAGGGGGAAGCGGCGACGATGTATGGGTGATCAATCCCAATCTTGGATGGGATTTCAAGGATGGGGCCGACCAAGGCTTCTACGACCGCACCGCTCATGCCGTCTATGAAGGTTTGACACTCGAAGATCCCAATGGTTACGGCTATCCTACACTTCCGCTCATCGGTCCGGGTCAGCGTGAAGACCACAACTGTCTGTGGGATTGCAATATCTACGGACGCGGATCTTATCCCGACGTGATAAAGAACTTTGAGGTTGTAACCAACTCACTTGTACTTGCAACCTGGGGA
The DNA here is from genome assembly GCA_947178685.1 of uncultured Porphyromonadaceae bacterium. The sequence continues at coordinate 1,474 of CAMWZE010000066.1, read as the reverse complement.
CATGTTCGCGACCATTGTGTTGCCGGCCTTGTAGAGTTCTATTCCAATCCTAACCACGGACGTTGCATCGCCAACGGTCTGGCTGCCTATGAATGGAATCAGAACTCCGGAGCCAATCCTTATCAGGGCAATGTGGAGAAACTCACATCCAATATCCTTAATTACCTGAAATAAACGGTTGTAAATACCGTTATAAATAAAGAACCGCATGGAGTGGCACTTCACTTCCGCTCCATGCGGTTTTTTTGACTTAACTATTGCAACAACCTCATCATACTTAGTAACAAATACATGAAATCAGGACTACTCTTTTTGTCTCTGCTTCTCTCCGCGTCACCTATGGCCGCCGAGAGGGTTCTACATCTGTCACTTGATGCCAATAAGCATAATGAAATAATCGACTCAAAGTCGGGAGCCTCCCTGAAAGTTTACGGTCGTTTCGGTTGCGAGACTGTCGCAGGTGCAGTCGGAAAAGCACTACGCTTCGACGGCTATTCCACATATGCCCAGGGTGATGTCAAAAGTCTCGGCACTCTTTCGAAAGCCACTTTCTCTATATGGGTGGCCCCCGAGACTTATCCTGTGATAGAGTTCGACACACCGACTGCAAAAAAGACTACTCTCGCCGGCACATATGATGAAACCGCCCGTCAGGGTTGGAGCTTCTGTCTGGGCTACACGGGAAAGTATTCCTTCAAGGCTGTCTCCGGCAGCTGGCCGCTCGAACTCGAGGCCGATGATATCCTTCCCCGTAATGAATGGAGCCATATCACAGCTGTGTTTGACGGGGAGACACGCACGCTCACACTTTACCGTAACGGAAACAAAGTAGGGGAGAAGAGAGTAATGGATACTCTTGATTGTAACGCCACTACTTTCATGATCGGCAAGAATCCCGACAGCCGGGGTGGTAATTTCTATCTTGATACTTTCAACGGCCTTATTGACGATATCGAGGTTTATGATGAGCCTCTCTCGGAAGAGACCATTGCTGCGACAGTTGCTGAGAATCCTGCCGATCTCACGATTCCGGTCTCACGGTTCGAGGGCAATCTGTTGCGTCCTAAATTCCACGGTATGCCCGCCGCCGGATGGACAAATGAGACTCATGGCATGACTTATTTCAACGGCAGATATCATCTGTTCTTCCAGAAGAATGCCAACGGACCTTATATGACACGCCTCCATTGGGGCCACATATCAAGCGACAATCTCTATGACTGGACTGAAGAACCGATTGCCATAGCTCCCGCAGAGAGCTATGATGTGAAAGGATGCTGGAGTGGTTGTGTATTTTCAGATGATGAGATAACGGGTGGCAAACCAAATGCCATATATACAGCGGTGGATTACGCCAAGGCGGTTATCGCTCAGGCCTCTCCTCTTGATGATGATCTCATTGAATGGGAGAAGAAAGAGGGTAATCCCATAATCAACGGGCGTCCGGCCGGTCTTTCCGACGACTTCCGAGATC
>CAMWZE010000065.1 GCA_947178685.1 uncultured Porphyromonadaceae bacterium | reverse complement strand
GCGAGATATAGCATCGAACCTCCGCTCACCACGGCACACCCCTTTTCCGAGAAAAGATGCCTGCAAATGCTGAGCGCATCCTGCTCGAACGAGCTCGCACTGTAATAGGCTTCGAGAGGGAGCATCTCCATGAGATGATGTCTCACACCTCCCCGCTCCTCCTCGGTGGGCACCGCCGTGACTATCGGAATACCCTTATATATCTGCCGGCTGTCGGCCGATATGATTTCCGTGTCAAGTTGCCTGGCAAGGTCTACAGCAAGGGCCGACTTCCCGGAGGCTGTCGGCCCTGTTATCACATAAAGCGTATTCATTTACTTAGCCACAAGACGGCAGATGTTGACTATCACATCCGTAGCTTTCTCCATGCTCTGAATGGCCACGAACTCATATCTGCCATGGAAATTCTCCCCACCTGCAAATATGTTGGGGCATGGAAGACCCTTGAACGAGAGTTGCGCTCCATCCGTGCCACCTCTGATGGGCTGCACCTTTGGCTCTACTCCGGCCTCGCGCATAGCCTGCTCGGCTGTCTCGATTATGTGCATCACCGGCTCGATCTTCTCGCGCATATTGTAATATTGGTCTTTTATCTCCACCGTTGTGCTTCCGGGATATTCCGCATTAGTCTTCCTCACGAGATGCTCCATCTCGCGCTTGCGGCTCTCGAAACGTGCGCGGTCATGGTCGCGGAGAATGTAGCTGAGCACAGTCTCCTCCACACTTCCCTGGATTCCTACGAGATGATAGAAACCCTCATAGCCCTCAGTGTGCTCGGGAGTTTCCCAACGGGGAAGCATAACGATAAACTGAGTGGCCACACGCATGGAGTTGATCATCTTGTGTTTTGCAGAACCGGGGTGTACATTGCGTCCCTTGATGGTCACCTTCGCGCTGGCAGCGTTGAAGTTTTCGTATTCGAGTTCACCCACTGCGCCGCCATCCATCGTGTAGGCGAAATCAGCACCGAATAGCTTTACATCAAACTTATGTGCGCCCTGACCGATCTCCTCGTCAGGATTGAAGGCTATACGGATCTTGCCGTGTTTGATCTCGGGATGCTGCTGAAGATAGGCCACAGCCGTTATAATCTCAGCAATGCCGGCCTTGTCGTCGGCGCCAAGAAGTGTGGTGCCGTCGGTCACTATAAGATCCTGACCAAGATAGTTGTTTAGCTCGGGGAATTCCTCCGGAGAGAGCACTATCCCCTTCTCTTCATTGAGCGTAATCACACCACCCTCATAATTCTTGACGATGCGGGGTTTTACGTGTTTACCACTCATATCGGGGGAAGTATCGAGATGGGCGATGAAACCGACAACCGGCACCTCTTTGTCAACATTCGAGGGCAATGTAGCCATCACATATCCGTTTTCATCGAGGGTGATCTCCTCAAGTCCCATTTTCTCAAGTTCATCTCTGAGGAAACGGGCAAACACCATCTGCCCGGGAGTGGACGGTGTCATATTGGTAAGCTCGTCACTTTGCGTGTCGAAAGCCACATAGCTTAGAAATCTGTCAGTTACATTCATATTATCAGATGTTGGTTAAATTATAGGATGGCGGCGACACCTGTTTGTGTCGGCCTCTGTATCTGATAGTGCTGAAACTGCATCTCGAATATCAGTGAGGGTGGTTCCGGGGCCTATCAGATATCTGTTGCCAAAATTAGTAAAAAAAACTCATATTACATCTATCCGGCCCACAAAAGTAGTTTCGGGAGTGTGTTATAATGCGTGCGCCTCATGCTCAAGTTCTTTTTTTACCGCTCGATTTATGATTTCATTAATAGTGGTTCCGGTTGCATCGGCAAGTGCGGCTACCCGGCGATGTAGATCGGAGGTCATTCTCACAACAAACTTTCCGCTATAAGGTTTGGCAGGTTCGATACCACGCTCTCGACAGCTATCAAGATAATCATCGATCGCACCCTCAAAATCCTCTCGAATTTCCTCAACAGTCATGCCCTCGTAAGATATCAAGGTACCATTAAGTCCCTGTACTTTTCCAAAAAGGCAATTATCTTCATTACTAAACTCTACCGAACCGGTGTATCCTTTATACTTCACAATAAGGCGAGGATGAGTTTCCAACGAATCACACACTTCGTCGGCTATCTCTGAAATTGGCAATTGCGCGAATTTCTCTCGGATTCTCATTTCACACCTCCCTGACTCTATTTATATTGATTGAGAAATTCCGGCAGTTCAGGCGACAGATACCGAGGCACACCCTCTTTTCTGATCTTTCCCTCTTTATCTATCATCAGATATGTAGGTAAGCCCTGCATTTTCAAATGGCCCATAATACGGTTTTCCATATCCTCATCATCTATGAAAATCTGTATCGCGTTTGTGATTGTTGGTGCAACCTTAACCCAGTCCTCCCTTGGCGAGCGCAGCCATATTACAGCAAACTTCAGACCCGAATCCTTGAAATATTCCCTCAACGACTCACTCCCTTTCAGTCCCACACGGCATGGACCACACCATGTAGCACTCACATCAAGATATATGGGTGCGCCTTTATACTCCTTTATGAGCCAGGCAATAGGATTCTCATCCGAAAGATTTTTGATTTCGCCGTCAACATACACTGTCATAGAGCCCGGTTTAATATCATCGATTGAAATGTTCTCCTTCGTATGTTGCCCATAAATCCGATCATAATATTTAGTGTTAGAGAACATTGATCTTTCCGGAACAGCAACACTTTCATCAGCTATATACATGATGTCTCTTACAGTTCCCTTTGGAGCGCTCTCAAGCACATCCGGGAAATATCTCATTATAGCACCAATATGATATGGAAATATCATTACCGTAGTGTTCTCCTCATTGAAAATATCGAAAATCGGATCAAGGAAAAAGGCACGCTTCTCCTCCTCATTCCTTCCTTGATACCCTAACGCCAAATTTGCCAAAGCAAAAGTATTGTCAGCATAGAGCATTGAAACAACATCCGAAGTCAGATCATTTGCACGTACATAGCTGTCAATACTGTCACGACCGGCCTTCACATATTCCTTGAAGACCGGTAGATAATCTTCAAGCGCTACCGTGTCTGATGGCAATTCCACACTCCCATAAAATCCGCTCATCTGTTGAAATGCGGGATTATATTGTTGGTTTATTGCGGCTTTATCTCCAGAGAATGTCACCGTAACAGGATATACCGATGCATCGACATCCATATACACGGAATCACCTGGGGCTGCAAAAGCATTAATGAAATTCTTATTGTAATTTACATTGAATGTGTGAGGATATGATAGAGGAATTCTCTTATAGAAAGTGCCTTCGCTATCAATTTCACATATTGCCCTATCGCTTCCATCCCAATAATCACACTCATTGATTATCAAGGTGCGGGGCATATCGCCTGTAATATTCCGTATGTGTCCCACTACTGTTATTGAATCGGCTGTCTCTCTTTCAGCAGAAGAATCGGAAAATTTATCCATTGAAGCGTCTGCCGAGGCTTGAATGGATCCGATTATCATTGCCGCAGTGAAAAATGCTGGAGTTATTTTTTTCATGATCTTAAGAGTTAAACTAAAGTACTATTATTCTATAAGTTACAAATCAAGAAAATCAATATTATCTTGATTGGTGACATATACTTACGGATTGTCTCCCAATCCATACACAAAGGTAAATAAAATCTCGAAACTACACAAACTTCGCGACAAGAATGAGTTAATCAGAATCGGGAAGTATTTTTATTATTACAAAAGGCCAAACTTATTATCAAGAGTATAAGTATAAGCTCTTTGCGAAACAGTATGGAAACAAGGTGTTCTGTTATCGGCATAGCACTCATAGATATGTAGTCTTAATCACCATCTTGGATAATAGCCCCAAAAGATGGCTGATGACGGGCAAAGAAGACTCATTATGAAGATTAAACAGCTTATTGCGACAAGAAATAAAAAAATTTAGTAACTTTACCACCTAAACCCTTTTATCCGGTATTAAACGATATGGAAATGGACAATGATAAGAAAAGATTAAAATATCCCGTAGGCATACAATCTTTTGAAAAACTCAGAAGAGGAGGATACGTCTATGTGGATAAGACTCACCTTATCCATGAACTCGTCACAACCGGACAATGCTATTTTCTGTCACGCCCAAGACGTTTTGGAAAAAGCCTGTTGCTCTCAACTATTCAAGCCTATTTCGAAGGAAAGAAAGAACTCTTTGCCGGTCTGGCCATAATGGAACTTGAAGAGGAATGGGGGGTGTATCCGGTAATCCGACTCGACTTCTCCGGATATGATCCCTTTCGACATGGACACATAGAAAAAATTCTTGATACCCAACTATCCAGATACGAGGAGATCTATGGTATTCCTACCCCTGACACTTCAATGGACCAAAGGTTCAACAGACTTATATACTACATCTTCAAAAAAACAGGAAAGGAAGTAGTCGTGCTCATAGATGAGTACGACGCTCCCATTACCGCCCATATTACTGATCCATCTCTATTTGACACCAGGAGAAATATCTTGCGCGCCCTCTACTCCAACCTGAAAAGCATGGATGAGTATCTTAAATTCGTAATGTTGACAGGCGTCACACGCTACTCTAAGACTTCAGTCTTCAGTGGGCTCAATAACTTGGAAGATATCTCATTAGATGATTCTTATGCCACCATTTGTGGAATAACTGAAGCTGAAATGAAAGAATATCTCCAGTCCGGGATAGAGGAACTGGCTCTAAAAGAGACTCTCTCTTACGACGAATTGATGGAGAAATTAAAATTCAATTATGATGGTTACCATTTCACAGCAGATTGCACTGACATCTACAATCCTTTCAGTATTCTCCAATCTCTAAAAAAGGGTCGCCTCGGTATGTACTGGTATCAATCGGGAAAGGCTACCCTTATAGTCAATCTCATAAACCGGACTCCACATTTGCTTTCAAAGGAGTTGAACCGCAGTGTCGCTGAAAGGATCCTCACTGAAATAGATACAGCCACCACATCACCGACAGCTCTAATGTTTCAAGCCGGCTACCTTACAATAAAGAAATGGGACCCTATTACAAAAGTCTATACGTTGGGACTCCCAAACCAAGAGGTGAAAGAGGGTCTTTACACTGATTTGGCAACATCATCACTTGATATAGCACCTTCTGTATTAAGCACCAATATTTGGGAAGTTAAAACACTTCTAATGAATGGGAAACCGGAAATAGCCTTCGATAGACTTAAATCTTTCCTTGGAGGTATATCTTATCTGGTCACTCAAAATAAGCCCGAGATATTCTATGAAAATAATCTCTACCTTATATTCAGTCTTATTGGAATAGACACGACAACTGAGCTTCATACATCTGAAGGGAGAATTGATATGGTATTGAAATTCCCTGACTATATCTATGTGATGGAGCTAAAGCTTGACAGTACTGCTCAAGACGCTTTAACCCAGATAGACTCACATAACTATACCCTACCGTTCAAATATGACGGTCGCAAAATAATTAAAGTCGGGATAAATTTCTCCTCAAAAAACGAAACATCACAGACATTGTGTTAAGCATCCCCTAAGGAAGCACCGGGACAACCAAATCTGTCCGATATAAAAAACGGATATTTCAGCTTTAAGGTTAAAAAATAATGGTTGTGTAGTCAACCATTATTGAATTCTATACGTTATAGTGATGTATTAAGAAAACAATCAATAATCTTAAAGATAGAAAGGAAAATACTATGATTACATTAACCATCTGGTCGGATTTTGCATGTCCTTACTGCTATATCGGTGAGACTCGTCTCGAAAAAGCCATCGAAGAACTCGGTGTCAAAGATGATGTGAGAATTGATTACAGGGCGTTCGAACTCGATCCGGGTGCTTCGAAAGAGGTTGTGTCTTCTACTCCGGAACGTTTCGCAAAGAAATACCGTCTCTCTCTCGAAGATGCCAAAGAACAGATCGAGCAGATCTCGTCGCTCGGACGCGAACTTGGCATTGACTTCAACTATGCAACTACTCAATATTCAAACACTCGCGACGCTCACAGGCTAATGAAACTCGCAGAAGCAAAGTATGATCGTGAGACAGTGGCCCGACTTAACGAACTGCTCTTCAAGGCATATTTCGTGGAGAATCTTGTGCTCGCCGATCATAAGGTGCTTCTCAACAAGGCTATGGAAGCCGGAATGAAAGAAGATGAGGTCAAGGAGGTGCTCGAATCAAATATGTATGACGACGAAGTTCGCTTCGATGAGCGCGAGGCTATGATGCGTGGCGTGCACGGTGTGCCCTACATCGTTTTCAACGGTGATTTCGCTGTCCCCGGAGCGTTGACACTTGATGGATTCAAATCGGCTATCGAGCGCACTATGAAGAAAGTGAAAGACAGCGAGCCTAAGGAACGCGCCCATCAGTGTGGCCCCGACGGATGCCAACTTCTCTAAATTAACAAATACCGAAGCTCGTCAGCTTCTTTAAACCTATAACAGGAGGTATTAATTATGATACGCGAACTACAAGTGCAGGGCGTTTTTGCGGAAAACACCTATTTCTATATCGATGAGCATACTAAATCAGGATTCCTGATTGATCCGGGAGCACAAGCCGGTATAATCTATGACGTTATTGTAAGAAACGGCTGGCATATCGAAAAGATTCTCCTCACTCATGGTCATTTCGATCATATGGGGGCGGCGGAAGTGCTACGCGAACGGCTGGCTGCACCAATCTACATATATACTCCCGATGCACAATATCTGACTGACCCTTATCTTAATCTCAGTGCAAATTCGGGCAATCCCATCACAGTGGCCCACTATGAGGAACTTCATCCCGGAGAGATAATACGACTGAAAGCGAATTCGGAATTCTCCCTGAAGGTTATCCCGACACCGGGTCACACACCGGGCTCTGTAACGTATTATTCTAAAGAGGAGCATGCCGCTTTCGTAGGCGATCTCCTTTACCAGCATGGCCCGGGTCTGACGAATTTCCCCGGAGGCGACAGGTATACACTCGAACAGTCAATCATAAACAAGATACTGACACTGCCTCCCGAGACAGTGCTCTTTTCGGGTCACTCCTCCCCTATCACAGTGGCTCAAGAGTCAAGACTCCTGCTATCGGAATAACAATATAGGTTACGCCGTATTGCCGACGTAACCTTTTTTCTATCCACACATCTTAAACTCTATCTCATTAATCTTTAAGTATGAAAACAAAAGAAATATTCATACCCATGGCTTTGGGCAAACATATCACCAAGAACAGAATTATCCGAAGCGCAACCAATGACCATCTCGGAAATATCGACGGCACAGTCAGCGATGCCGAGATTGCCATGTACGACTCACTTGCTTCCAATGAGGTCGGCACCATCATTACCGGCCACATGAGCGTGGCTCCCGACCTTGGTTTGAGAGCCGATGAGGCGCAGCTCTCAATTGGCGATGACCGTTTTATCGATGGACTCAGCCGTATTGCCAGGAAAATTCATGAATACGGTGCTATTGCAATAGCTCAGATATCTCTCGCAGGACCAAAAGGGTTAAATCCCTTTGATTTCAATAAACTTACCACAGAAGAGATCGAACAGATTCGCGATTGGTTTATCGCAGCAGCAAATCGGGCGAATAAGGCAGGATTTGATGGTGTGCAGGTGCATCTTGCCCACTGGTATCTGCTGCAAGCTATAATGAATGTGGATATCAACAAACGCACTGACAAATACGGAGTCTCTCCTGAAAATTTACTTCGAATTCCTTTTGAAATAGTGGAGGGT
>CAMWZE010000064.1 GCA_947178685.1 uncultured Porphyromonadaceae bacterium | reverse complement strand
ATCGTCTTTATCTTGCAGGGGTTTTCAATCGGATAAAGGGCCTTATAATCGGGCAATTCACTGAATATCATCCCGACCGCAACTTCACCACAATGGAGGAGATGATAGATGCTTTTCTGAAACGACACAATATCTCGGGATTTCCGGTGGCATTCAATTTTCCTGTCGGACACGTTGATTTCAACCTCCCCATGATAGAGGGTGACTATGTTGAGTTCAACGTCAGCAATGACAGTGTCACACTACGTTCTTTATCCTCTATTCAAGTATGAAATCAGTTATTCAGCTATGAACGAGACAAAGCTAGATTCTCAGCTTAAAAACGATGCAGACCTTTCTGTCAGAGAGATGCAGAGAGTTGTGGATGAATGGATACACACCATAGGAGGCCGCTATTTCTCCGAACTCACCAATATGGCCCTGCTTATGGAGGAGACCGGCGAGCTCGCAAGAGTGGTAGCCAGAGTCTATGGTGATCAGATCGCCAAAGAGGGCGACTTACGCAAGAGCCTGGCAGAGGAGATGGCCGACGTGCTGTGGGTACTAACCTGTCTGGCCAATCAGACAGGTGTGGATCTCACATGCGCATTCCGTGAGAGCCTTGAGAAAAAATGTAACCGCGACCGACACCGGTTTGACAGTCTGAAGAGAGATGCTGACACCACATCCAATACGGCCGATCCCGCCAATACCCACATATGAACCGTCTCGCCATCATAGTGCCATGCCTGAATGAGGAGGAGATTCTACCTCACACCATCGGCGTACTCTCCAACCTGCTAACCGATATGGTTGCCGGAGGGGAAGTCAGTCCCGGAAGTTTTCTGCTGTTGGTTGATGACGGTAGCTGCGATTCCACCTGGCAGCTCATCTCGGCTCATGCTTCACCCACAGTGAAGGGTGTGTCGCTCTCCCATAGATGTGGACAACAGATTGCCCTCCTCGCAGGTCTGGAGGAGGCTCTCCCGGAAGCAGAGATGTTTATTACCATTGACGCCGACCTGCAGGATGACGTCAGTGTGATTCCGGAGATGGTAAAAGCTCATGAGGATGGAGCCGACATAGTCTACGGTGTGCGTCGCGACCGAAATAAAGACTCCTGGATGAAGAAGAACACTGCATCCATGTTCTATTCCACTATGCGGCATCTCGGGGTTGACTGTGTGAGCAACCATGCCGATTTCCGTCTGATGAGCTCTCGCGCCGTGACCGATCTGCTCGACTATAGAGAGCGCAACCTATATCTGCGGGGACTTGTGCCCATGCTGGGCTACCGTCAGGCATGCGTATTCTATGACCGCAAACCCCGTCTCGCCGGCCAATCCAAGTATCCCGTGAGAAAGATGTTTGACTTTGCCATCGACGGGATAACCTCCTTTTCCGTGCGACCTGTGAGGATGCTGTTTTGGCTGGGTATAATATTCACGCTCACCGCATTCGGCATAGGCATATACTCACTTATCCGCCACTTCACAGGCGAGACAATAGCCGGATGGACCTCACTGATGCTATCCATATGGTTCTGCACCGGAGTCCTTCTCATGGGACTCGGAATAATCGGAGAATATATCGGCAAGATATACATAGAGGTAAAAAAACGGCCTCGCTACAAAGTAGCGGGCCGTGTATGAGTCATTCCTACCGGATTTCCTATCAGATCTATCTGTCAGATCAGTTGCAGAAGATGCAGCTCGTCGGCTATCTCCATGCCTGAAAGACGACGCTTGCGAGATATCACCTTCACAAGCTCATCGATGGCCGGATGCAGGCGCGGATTACGGAAGAGCCTGCGTGCTCTCTGGAGAGCGTTGTTGTAGAGATTCTCAATCTCGTCATCCTCAAGCGAGCAGGTGTCGCGACCCTCGCGCTCCACTTCACTGAAGATCTCGTCCATCACCGATGCGGGGGCATCCTCTTTAAGGCGCACCACCGAGCGTGCCAACACATTGGCCACGACCATTGATGTGGTGAGATGAAAATTCTGTACAAGATGATCCCAAGAGGCTTTGGGCGACATGCTTGGCGACCCCGCGAAGTAGTAGCGGTGGGAGAATTCCACCATAGGTCCTTTCGAATCAAGGCATATCTCCGCCACTCGGTCGATGGCATGCAGACTTGCCAGCGAGATCACCATTCCCGCCAGACCATATGCACGGTCGTCTTCATTAAGATATGATAATGTCATAGTGTTCCTTTCCATTGAAATTGCTTAAGCTTTTGATGGGAGAGCTGCTCCCTATTGAGAAAACACCCGAGAGGGCTCGATGGTTTCAGAAAGTAAATTTGAATCCACCGACAATCACCACACCTTGCGACAATTGATAAGGCAGGATATCTTCATGACGGTTAAGAATATTGTCTGCCTGTAGCCATACGGTGAAATTCTTGGTGAAATCCCATGAGGCGTTGAGATTCACAAGGGTAATATCGGAAAGAGCCAGTGAATGGAATGTGGAGCTTTCTCCATTGATCACAGTGGTTCTCTCCGTAGGCAACACAGAAGTGAGGGTGTATATGTTCCTCTTTCCTCTAAACTCACAGGAGGCACCGATCGCGAGCTGCGACACAGGACGCACTCCTATCTTGCCGGAGAGTGTCACCTTGGGCCGATCATAGCCATTGAAGAATCCCTTCTCACCATCTTGCGGTTGATATGTACCCTCGGCACTGATGTTGAACGTCTTGCCATACTCATAGCCAATATATCCGCTAAGCGAATAGCCATGGATATTTATTCCGGAGGGATTCCCGCAATAGTCAATATATGAGCCGGGTGCAGGAGTTGGATTAAGGCGTGGGATGATTGTGTTACCCAAGTTAAGCCATGTGGTATACCATCCTCCGAGCGGTATATTCTTTGTAGACTTATATCTTCCCTTAAGGCCCAGCGAGAAGCCGGAGAAGGGACCGAGATTCACGCCGAAAGCGGCATCGATAGGCGAGAAAGTAGGTGTGGTGGAAGTCAGCCCGGGCATGCCGTAGTAGTCAAGCTGATGCAGACGGGCCAATGTGGTGAGTTCGCTTCCGCCCAACACATCAAGATATATACCCACCTGACCGGTCTGCAGTCCGAGACGCACATCCGGCGCCACATGGAGGAAGGAGTAACGATGTCCCTTTTCCCCGGCATTAAAAGAGAGGTCCAGATCAGCACCCAGACGGATGTCGAGCAGTCCCTTCGAGAAGCGGTAGTAAGGGGTGAGGGTCAACATCCCATAGTTGTCCAAATCCATATTGGACAGCATCATGATATCCAACACAGCATCCAACCCTATGGAGCTGCCGTTGTCCCAAGGCATCCTCACGCCACCCTCTAGGCCAACATTAGTCTCACGTCCACCCTTCATCGGCTCATCGATGCTCAAGCTTGGTGGCAACTGAAGTGAACGATAGGCAAAATGACGCAGACGGGCCGTGGCGTTCCATGCAAGCTGAGAGGATGCGTTCACGAGCGACCGCCAGTCTACCCTGAATGCAACGTCATTGAGTGTCTGGCCGGGAAGTTCGGTCACCGGCTCCATGGGCACATCGGAGAAAGGACTTTCATAGCCTGCGAAACCATAATAGTTAAATCTACCCACATGATAATCGAGCGAGGCGTCAAGACGTCCGTAGCCCTTTATCACCTGCGAGGCATAAAGTCCTATCATTTCATCATATCTGTATTGCTTCATCCCCTCCGTAAGCACCGACATATCAGGCTTCCACAACGAGGTGGAGTTATGCTGGAGACGAATGCCGAAAAGAGTGGTTGAATTATCGATGAATCGATATCCGGCACTGAGGGTGGAATTTAACCATGAACCCACGCCAAGGTCAATATACCCGCGATTATCAGAAATTGTGCGGTCTGCACGCCAGCCTGTGGCCGGGAGTGTCACAAGGGATGGCATAAATGAAGCGGCCACACCTTTCGACTCATACCCCAAAGGATTGGTGGTCAGCGATGACTTCAAAGCCTTTGGGAAAGCGTTGATACGATCTATACGTATCACATCGGGCACATATCTGCCGTCGACACTGATCGACTCATGGAGCTGCGAAGCGGCCGGGAGAGCAAAGGAGAGGGAGGCGAGCGAAAGAAGTAAGGCTCTCATATTTATTGCACGGTTCATAATTCGTATTTGTTTATTTCCACTTGTCGAGACGCGTGGTGATCATGTCATGAATGTCGAGTTCCTTTCCGGGATAATTGTCGCGGAGACTTTTCAGATACTCCACAGCCAAATAATCCTTTCCACGGGTATGATATACATCGGCCAAGGCTATGAAGCCTCTCGCAAGCCAATATTCATGTGGTGTGCCCTCATCAGTGAAGGCTGTGAGCACTTTTTCGGCTTCCGAGACATTTCCGTTGTCAAGGTAATGTTGGCCGAGCGTAACTGCTGATTTTGCTCCGTAAAGGCTCTTGGGATTAGACGACAGACGTTCGAGCACCTCGATAGCCGCGTGCTGATCCCCCTTGGTGAGCATGGATGCAGCCTCATAATATTCCGCCTCCTCGAGCTGGTCGGCAGAAAGGCCGCCACTATTTTTCACCACGGCGGCATACTGCATCCTCTCCTCATCCTTATCGGTGGTTCGCATTATGCCTGCGGCGGCATCGGCAGCATAATCCGTGCCCCCACGCCGTTCGAGTTCACGATAAGCTGTCAAAGCCTCCTTTCTTGAGCCGGGTCCCTTCTCTTCGAGCAAGCGAGCCTTCATAAGGAGCGCCTCCGGCATCTGAGGGGAATCACCTCTTCTGGTTATCAGAGTAGTGAGAGCCTCAAGAGCCTGATCAGCCTCTCCAAGTTCCTCCTTACCTTGAGCTATGTCGAGGAGAGCCTGTGGAAGATACTGTCCATTAGGATAATCGGCCACATATTTCTCCAGAAGAGCGGTATTGGTTATATCATCGGCAAACACGGTCTCAGCTCCCTCAAAAGCAAGCGTTTCCATCTCCGAGGAGTCAATCTGAGGAGCTTCCGGCACGCTTCTGAGGAAAGCCGCATACTCCTGCAGACCACCGTTAGACGAATAAAAGCGACGGAGGTCATCGTTGGCAAGACGGGCCTCCTCGCTGGTGGGCCATTTTGCGATGAGTTCCTTATATGATTCCTCGCCCTTCTCCGTGTCGCCCTCTTTCATATAAGCCAAGGCCAGACTTAGGATGCCTTTACGCGCCTGAGCACTCTGACGGTATGCGGAGCGGAGCTGCTCGAAAGTCTGTACGGCATTTGCCGTCTCGCCGAGTCCGGTGTATGTCTGTCCCTTTTCAAGAAGAGCGTTAGGAAGCCATTTGGAATTCGGGAAACGGTTAGGCATTGCGGAAAGTTCGGCGAGTTTAGTCTTGATATCGCCACCGAGACCATACATTACGGCTCTGCGGAAAGTGGCGTAATCCGAATCGGCCGCGCCGTTCTCGATAGCTGTAGAGTAATTCTTCAGCGCGAGGTTATAGTTTCCGGCATAATATTGAGCATCAGCCATACGTATGAGGGCATCCTCATACATCCTTTTGGGAAGCATTGGCTCCGCTTTCAGAGCATCTGCGAAACTTGCAGCCGCCTGGCTGTATTTATCCTGCATCAACTGTGCATAGGCCAGATTATAACGCGCCACTGTGCGGTTTTCGCCACGGCGATCACTCTTAAGATAAGACTGATAAGCATTCTCGGCCGCCTTATATTCACCCAGGGCATAGCAGGCGTCGCCAAGCCAAAGATAAGACTGCGCCTTGACAGCGGCATCACTGCCGGTCTTGACACCCTCCTCAAGGTAGCCCTTGGCTGCAGAGGGGCGGTTGTTCGACATAGCCTCCATGCCGAGCTCATATAGAATCTTTTGCTTGGCATCGAGCACCTCGGCCGACGGACGCGGAATGCGGCGTATGCTTTCAAGCGCACGGGCATAATCATGCTCATTGAAATAAGCTGTGGCGAGATATTCCTCCACCTGTGGGGCATAGGAGGAATTCGGGAAACGGCTCAGGAAACTTTCAAGGAGCGGAATTGAGGAACTGAAAGGGATGTTGCCACCATGCGTACGGGCCGCCACATAGTTGAAGAGAGCCGTTTCTGTCACAGCGGGATCAAAATCCATTTTCGACGCTTTCTCGAAAGAAATCGCAGCCGCATTACTGTCGTTCTCCTTCACGGCAATCTGTCCGAGATATACATATGCACTCTGTGCCAGGTCGTTGTTGAGATCTGTAAGATCGGAAAATCTATCGCGAGCCAGATCCAATTCACCACGGCTGTAATCAATCACACCAAGTGCGTAGATTGCATCGGGAGCATGCGATATATCCTCATGACGCATATACTGGCGCAGATATTTCCATGCGTTATCATAGTCGCCGGTCTTGAAATAGCTGAGACCGACCACTCTCTCTGTCTCGGGGATTAGTTCCTCCACAGGATTCTTTGATAACAAAGCCTTTCCGTCGGTAATGACATCCTGATAATCTGCACGTTGATACTCGATCTGCACCATATAATAGTCAGGCTCCATGCCCTCGGCCATAGATCCGTCGAGACGGCGGGCCACATCAGCAAAGCCCTCGTAGGCCTTGTTGAAGTCGCCGTCAACATAGTCACAGTATGCCAGATAGTAATCAGCGGGCGTGTCGAAACCCTTCACAGAACGGAGAGTCTCCAGGATATTCCTCGCCTCGGCAAAATGACCTGTCCGCAACATAGAAAGGGCCTTACGATATTCATAAAGAGGTCTGTCGGCCGGATTTATACGCGAATAGTCAATATCTTCATAAGCGGCGAGAGCGTTGGGGAAATGATGAGCGAAGAAGAAATAGTCAGCCGCAGCCAGGCGGGCAGGGAGTGCCTGCGGAGAAGCGGGATAGCTTTCGGCAAACTCTCTGAGCAGATCCACGCAGTCGGCATCGCCTCTTTCATAAAGGGCGAGAGCGAGGAGATAGGCACAGTCTTCACGTTCCTTGGAGGGGAGCGGCACATTCTGCGTATCGAGGTGCTTTAGCTGGTCTATAACCCCTGCATAGTTCCCCTCGTCAAGCATAACCCTTGCCCTCTCAAGATACCCCGCAGCAAGGGGACTGAGACGGTCTTCACGGGTAAGGGTTGTGGCGGAGGCATTGAGAGCGGCCGCACACAAAGAAAGAGCTAACAAGCCATTGGCGAGTCTCTTTCGAGTGGTATGAAATTTACGTTTCATAAAGAGAGACTGTAAGAAAAAGGGTGAGGCCGGCACTGTTGTTGAAACAGTTACCGGCCTCTGGGGATAGGATGGATTTAGGGAGGTAGCCCATAGCAGAGTCGAACTGCTCTTTAGAGAATGAAAATCTCTCGTCCTAACCGATAGACGAATGGGCCGACACAATCCTTATATCAGCTGCACACAGGCAACCTGAAGCCGGCGCATACTGAAGGAAATATTTTCATTGGCTGGCCTGAAATGGCCGGCAATATTAAGCGAGCTTGTCAATGTGCTTGCAAAGACCACTGCAGAGGTTGGCTGCCTTGTTCTTTGAGATGATGTTCTTGCGGCCAAGACGCTGAAGAAGAGCGTTTACCTTATTGTATGCCTCTGTAGCCTCTGCCTTGTCTGTCATCTTGCGCACGCGGCGAACTGCATTGCGGGCTGTCTTCGCCCAATAGCGGTTCTCAAGTCTCCTTTTCTCCGCCTGACGAATTCTTTTTAATGATGATTTATGATTTGCCATCTTAAAAATTGATACTTTGTCGTAGTGTTATTAATATTGGTAGCCCATAGCAGAGTCGAACTGCTCTTTAGAGAATGAAAATCTCTCGTCCTA
>CAMWZE010000063.1 GCA_947178685.1 uncultured Porphyromonadaceae bacterium | reverse complement strand
CGAAAAGATACGACTGCCGGCAATTATCTTTCTGACCTCTGAAGGAAATTCCGGATTGGTACTGTCAGAGATACCAACTACTGCAAATGATTTTTCAGACATCTCTTCCTGGATTTAAGTTAATGGCATCCGGCCAGCATAGAATTGCATTGACAAGAGTGGCAGCAAGATTGCTACCCCCTTTGCGTCCTTCCACAATTATTTTGGGTATATCTTTAAATGGTTTTACCATGTGCTTGCTTTCACACACATGTACAAATCCAACCGGAGCGGCAATTATGCCACATGGTTTCGATTTCCCTGCCCGTATAAGAGCACATAGTTCCATTAAGGCCGTCGGAGCATTTCCAAACACATACAAAGCATCCGGATGCTCCTCCGCAGCGAGCCTTATTCCTGCCTGTGTGCGGGTTAAACCAAGTTTTTCTGCCATATCGGCTGTCTTGGGATCTGAGAGATAGCATTTGGTAGATATCCCCAGTCTCTCCAAAGCTCCTTTGCGTATTCCGGAAGCAGCCATTGTCACATCGGTAATTATGGTTTTCACTCCCTCCGTGGTTAAGGCAGTGTATATTTTTTCCAAGGCATTCTCATCGACTTTAACCACGTTCTCCATATCAAAATCAGCAGTAGTGTGGATTGCATGGAGCAAGGGCCATTTGAGATTGAGAGGGATGTCGGGGTGTTGAAGCTCACGTTCGATGGTTCGAAAGCTCTTGATCATTATGGATTGTCCCAGCCCGGTATGCTTCATATCATCCGGTTTGAAATAACCCCTTGGAGTAATCACATTATTGCCATAGGTATAAGATTGGGAATTACCGATTATAATAACGGTAAACATATCCACATCTTCAGGATTAAAGCAGCCAAGGGTAGTGATATTAATCTTCTCCTCGTCTCTTCCTGCCTGACGCACATAGCCCACGGGGGTGTCGGGATGTCTTACCTCCAAAAAAATCTCTTTCAAACGATGAAGCTCCCAATATCTTCCATGACTTTTAGGATTATACACCGCAGTGACAAAATCAGCTTCAGCCGCTGCTTTGATTCTTTTCTCGATTACTTCCCAGGGGGTCATCAGGTCGCTAAGTGAGACAACGCAAAAATCGTGGCCTATAGGAGCCCCGAGCAATGATGCCGCTTTTTGAAATGCACTTATTCCGGGCACAACTTCAATTTCAATATCGCTTCCTCGTTCTTTGAGCAATTCATACACAAGAGGTGCCATACCGTATATCCCGGAGTCGCCGGAGCTTATTACACATACATCCCGACCACTCTCGGCGATTTCAAAGGCTTTTTCAATACGGGCCTGTTCCTGTCGCATACCATTTTGAATTATCTCTACATCATCGCCTATAAATGAAGAGATGAATGGTATGTAATATTTATACCCGACAATAACCTTGCTGTTTTTCAGTATCTCCATAGCTCTCGATGTCATGTCGCCGATTCCACCGGGGCCGATACCCACTACTGATAGTTTTGTTTTCATTTAATTAGATTCATTAAAAAGTAAATCCACGGCATCAATAAGGCTTCCTATGTTAGGGTAGGGAACTCCGTTCAGCTTTATTGCAGAATCAGATACCACAATCTCGTTAACGGCATTCGTCTCATCTGTTGAGACTCCGTGCCGAATCAAAGCTTTTCTAACCATTCTTGCCACAGGTCCGGTTCCCTTCAGGATGATATTATTAGTGTGTCTGAAATCTATCTTAAAGAGCCCGGTGTCAAGATCGAAACTGATGCCTTCTCTATGAAAATATTTGCTCATATCTCCGTTTAGTGACAGATCTTCGGGAGTTCCTGTAGTCACGCCATGAGGCTTGTCGATAAGCCATACTTTATCTGCAATCTGGAGTGCGAGTTCCAAATCATGGGTTGACAGAAAGACGGTTTTCTCCTTTTCTCGGGCAAGGCGCTGAAGAAGTTGCATTATCTCAACTTTACTTGGATAGTCGAGAAAGGCAGTGGGCTCATCAAGAAATATTACCGGAGTCTCTTGAGCAAGCGCTTTGGCAATCATCACCTTCTGGCGTTCCCCATCGCTTAATGTCTGCACCATACGTTGGCGTAAGTGATCTAAACCCACTAAATCTATAGCCTCATCCACAATCATTTTATCGTGAGAAGTCATATGTCCCCAGAAGCCTGTGTAAGGACTCCTGCCCATTCTTGTGAGTTCTTCAACCGACATATTATTTATGTTCAGTTTTTCCGTCAATACCACTCCTATCACACGCGACAGATCAGCATCAGAATACTGATTTAATTCTCTGCCGTCTATCAACACTTCTCCCGCGATCGGGGGTATAAAGGCTGTTAGGGTCTTGAGCAGTGTTGATTTCCCGGCTCCGTTAGGACCTAACAGACACGTCAGTTCTCCTGCATATAAAGAAGCATTGATATCTTTTGTGATTACGGTGGTCTTTTTCTTGTCACGATATCCCGTTTCAAGACCAATGACACGGATTGTCTCCTTTTTTGACATTACAGTTCGCTTTTACGTCTGTTAAATAAAACCCACATTACCACAGGAGCACCTACAAGAGCAGTGACAGAATTCACAGGGAGGGCGCCCTCAAATCCCGGTAGTCTTGCAATGATATTGCAAAGAAGCGCCAAGGAAGCTCCTCCAAGCAATGTGGCAGGTAGGATAGTGGCATGATTTGAAGTGTGGAAAATACCTCTGCATATATGGGGCACGGCAAGACCAAGAAATATTACCGGTCCGCAATAAGCTGTCACCACTGCAACAAGTACTCCAGAACAACCTATTACAAGCATTCTGGCACGTTTGATATTCAGACCTAAGTTACGGGCATAAGAATCGCCCAATAACAACAGGTTCAAAGTCTTTATCAGAAAGAATGCCGATGGTAAGAGAATAAGCATAAGGATGACGAAAACATATGTTTGTCCGCCGGAGACTCTTGAGAAGCTACCGAGACCCCAGATCACATATGCCCTTATATCTTCCTCAGCACTGAAAAACTTCAAGACTCCGATTATGGCATTCGCTATATAGCCGATCATCACTCCCATTATAAGGAGAGTAACATTCCCTCTCACTTTCTGCGACACCATAGCGATCAAAGCCATTATCATCAATGAGCCGATGATTGCCGACAGAGTTATCGTGACTTCTCCGATCACTCCAAGTTTGCTCAAGGCTACGCCTCCGATGCTTCCGGAAAGCAACACTACACAGGCCACCCCAAGACTTGCTCCGGAGCTGATGCCCAGCACAGAGGGACCGGCAAGAGGATTCCTGAATACTGTCTGCATAAGAAGCCCGCTTACACCCAATCCGGCACCAGCCATCATGGCGGTTAAGGCTTGTGGCAAACGTGACTTCAGAATTATGTTGGCCCATATTATGTTGTCGGTTTCCCCCCTGAATAGTATTGCGAATATATCTCTCATAGGAATTTCTACCGAACCTAACAGTAGATTCAGTAAAAAAAATACAATGATCGACAATCCCAATAGTGTCATCAGGATTATGGTCTTGCTGATATTCATTTTAACAGATGATAATATCTTGGTTCATGATCGGGTAAAATATCAGGATGAAACACATGAATAAAATCAGATAGAACCACTTCGGGCTCCACCGGCATCTTTTCATAGAATGGTACCTCTTTCATATTGCAGTAGATTACTCCGTGTTTCCTCCATGCATCGAAGTCCATGTATCTTTTATCCTGCTCTTTCAAAACGTCGTAAGAGTAGTCACCGTCATAACTGTTTACAATACGCCAGTAATCAGCATGTGCCGCGTTTGTGTAGACGGTCTCATAATCAAGAGTCACGCCTCCGGATTCTTTATTGTCTTTCAGAAAGTAATCTCCGCCGGCATCACGGAATAGCTGTGCAAGGAAGCTGTTTCCTCCCACGGCATACCAGTTTCCTCCTCGCATCTCACCACTGAAAACCGTGGGTCTCGCAGATACGGTGTCAACCATGCTTTTAAGTTCATTATATCGCTGTTCGATAGACTGAAATATTGAGTTTGCCTCAGCCGGGTTGCCGGTGAGCAGTCCTACCACCTTTATCCATTCAGCCTGTCCGAGAGGGGTGAGTTCCTTATACCCGAGATGGGGCAGCATAGGAATGTCGACATCACGGATAGCATCATAGCCACCCCGTTTAAACGGGGAAATAAAAATAATATTCGGATTTATAGCCATGATTACTTCATTATCGAAATTTCCTTCTATTCCGATTTTATGAGTTTTTCCGGTTTTGAGTTGTTGATTCATCTGCTCGTTATGGAGATGGCGTGTGCTGGTTATGCCCACCACTTTTTCCGGAATACCAAGTTTCAAGAAATTCGACAGTTGGAGAGAGGTCATGCAGATGGCAGTCTCAATCGGTATGTTGAGCCGTGTGTATCCTTCCGGCAATGATCCTTTAAAATCTTTCCCCACAAGAGCAAAGTGAAATTGTTCAGCCTCCTTGTTTTCCGGATCATTGATATCAAGAAGAGTCATATCTTCCATGTAACTAACGTTAAAGCCACGTGCATGTACAGGAGTGATCATTGATAATGAGTCGGTAGGAATAATGGCTGATGAAATATTGTCAGACGTTGTTTTCCCTCCTGTGCAGGAGAATAACAGCAGTCCGGATAGGCCGATAAAAATATGTCTTATTAATTTTTTCATGATGCTACTTTTGTGTCGCTTTTAGTTTTGAGATGTAAATACCCAGTCCTGACCCGCATACAAATACACATCCTATGCTAAGAAGCCACAGGCAGATGTGGCGCAATGTATTATGCATTACAAAATATTTGATTCCGAGATAGTGGGTGGCACCGAAGAGCCATTTTTTTGCCATTCGGTTGCGGTTGAGGTATTTCACATATCCATCAGAGGGGCTTATATAAAGTCGTGAACCGTCAGGATTATCAACATCCACTTTCCACACAGGGAGCGGATAGCCACCGGATCGTGAAAGATAGTATTCATCATAATTATCCATAAGAGTTATGGAAAAAGGAGTTTCCTTCCCGAAATAACGTCTCACAGCCTGCTCCACAACTTCTTGCGGAATATCAAGAGGCCGCACAGCCTCTTTTTGTGACGCATCAATATATATATCCTCTGTATCGTTCACCAGATGATATACAGGAATATTTCCGAAATGCGTCCAGGAGATATATTTGATGTCGCTATATTTATTGAACAGTTCACGATAATCCAGATGATACTCCCTCAATTCAAGGGGTTTCTTTCCCCAGAGTTTTGATGAACTCACAAAGTAATCACCTTCATAGTTAACCAACCATTTCGGCACTCTCTGCATTGCGAGACTTCCACTGATGCCCCAGGCTATTGTAAAGATACCGAATATCAGCCCTGCGATGTGATGATATCTCCATATTCCTTTTCTGAAAGGAGACCCCAACTTATGATTCCTTCTCCAATTTACAATGAGATAGTAAATACCCATATACATACCGCTCAAAGCTGCAAACAAACAGAATAATCCACCCACAAGAAGCACATTCTCCCAGCGTTTTACATCTTTTCTCAAAAAAGGTAGATATAGTTTATGTGGAATAGCTCCTATCCACGACCATATTCTTTGTGTGCGGTTGGTGGACTGAAGGACTTCTCCGGTCTTTTGAGAAACAAAAATCTCCGCTTTGTCGGGGTCATCGAAATAGTATCTCAATATCGGCAGACTTTTTTCATAACGTTCATACATCACCCACTGTTGCCGCCGATGCAGTGTGTCGACTTTTCTGATGTTTTCGCTTCCTGCCCATTCACATGCTATACTGTCAAGAACTTTATTTGTAATTGATTTGGGAGATATGAGAGAGTCGCCCGCTATTACAAACTTACCTCCTGTCTCGGGTTTAGCCTCCATGGGAGTGGCGGTGTGTCGGCTTATATTGCTTAATGTCCAGACAGTTTCACCCAATCTGTTATCAACAGAAAGTGTTGAGACCGCAACAGAGTCTGAAAGACCGGGAATATCATATAAATCCGGAAGTCCGTCCGGATCAATCCTGCGCATATGTGTGTAGCGATCGGTGTCGGTAACACGAGGATAACCGTGATATAGAAGAATTATGCCCGTGATAAACCACATTATAAAGAAAATGGCAATAACTACTCCGGTGAACCTGTGTAATCGTCGCACGATTTTGTTGATAATATTCATGAATGAGTCAGTTTGAAAAGTATTTCAGACAGTTGCGTGACTAAGCAACCGTTAGCCACGCAACTGTCCTGTAAAATGATATTAGAAGGTGATTCCTTATTTCTCTTTACCCAGATAACGTATCATGTCGAAAGTATAGCCATCGGCAATGGTGGCACCTTTTGATACTTCCCATGTCTTGAGATCCATCACATAGATGCAGGGTGCGGAATCCTTGGGATTCACACCGATAAAAGCTTTATTATTGACTATAAGGGAGCGCTGAGCAAATGTGCCGAGACAGAAGGGTAGGTTTTTCCCTTGATATTTTACCGGCTCAAGCGAATTGCTCGTCATATCAAGAATGGCGTAGTAGCAGTTGTAATTGCTTCCCCATCCGGCTCTTTCCGTGTTGGATGCAACTATGCCGCAAAATTGAGGATCTTGTATGTAGCAAAGACATTTATTGGAACCGAGATAGTCAATCGTGACAAGTTTCCCCTGATGTCCGGAATAAGCATTAAACGACTTGTCGAACTCATATTGCCCGTTGTTGATACGGAGAATCGCTCCATACTGGCAAGTGGAGCTTTCTGCTCCCGGTATCACTGAATTGCAGGCAATGTAGATATTGTCGTTTTGATCAACCATCATTTTATTCTGGAGTAGCTCGCCATAGGCAGTGCCGGCCATGAACTCAGCACGGTCTTCATTGACAATGTTCTTGACTTTCATTGTTTCCGCATCAATGAAAGCCACATAGAAACTTGTCTCGTCACTCTTGTCCTGGAAAGCATAGACTATCACATTGTCGCTGGCACGATAGCGGGCCAGACCCGAGGTGCTGAAATAAACCACCTCTTTGCCATCCTTGCCTTTAAATCCATTGAGCCCGAGGTCGCCTTCCGCTATTATCGAGAGATTCCGGGTATCGTATTTGGTCCATAGAATTTCACCTTTGTCACTCTTGGAGCCGTTGTCGCCGTTTGAGCCGAGAATCACAAGAGTGTCATCTCCGGTCCATGCATGGCAGTAGCGACGGTCTTTGAAGGTGTTTTTTGCAAAAGGACGTTCCTGAACGATTTTCACACCCTCCGGAGTGATCTGATATTTTCCGAAACAGTCTTTGGTGCGAGGAATCATGTAGTAATATTCCCCTTTCGTGATAGATTCCTCATACAGGCTGGCAGTGATGTCGGTGCCGGCATTTACAAAATCAAACACCGCATCTTTGTCCTCAAGAGAATTCACACTCAGCACAAGGATAGAGGATTGTGAGTTCATGCCTCCGGCCCCGTCAAGAGTCACAAAAATGTCGAAATGAAGGTCGCTGACCTGTGGAGTTCCGTCCACCTCTTTGGGATCGTCTTTAGAATCGGAACAGGCTGTTGCTGCAGAGAGCATTGCAAGTGAAGCAATGCCATAGATAAAAGATTTCTTCATGATTTATATATCAGTTAGTTTTTAATGAAGATATAATCGGAATTTTATGGTGAATGCACGCCCCGGTTTCTGAAGCATGAAATTATCATAGAGCGTTGAGTCAAATAAGTTGTTACATTCCAATGAGACGTTATATTTGTCTTGTCTCCAACTATAGGTCAAGGATGCGGTGTGCATATTTTGGGTTGGTATCCT
>CAMWZE010000062.1 GCA_947178685.1 uncultured Porphyromonadaceae bacterium | reverse complement strand
ATTCATGAAGCATTGAAATATAATTTCGGCTTTGATAAATTTAAGGGCAACCAGCAGGAAATCATCAGTAGTCTTCTTGACGGGAATGATGTGTTTGTGTTGATGCCCACCGGTGGGGGCAAATCGCTTTGTTATCAATTGCCCGCGTTGATGTCGGAAGGCACGGCTATTGTAATCTCCCCTCTGATAGCACTGATGAAAAATCAGGTGGATGCAATGCGCAACTACGGCGAGGATGACGGGATAGCTCATTTCCTGAATTCTTCGCTCAACAAGGCTATGATAGATAAGGTGAAGCAGGATGTGATGTCCGGTAGGACCAAGCTTCTTTATGTGGCGCCAGAATCCTTCACAAAGGAGGAAAATATGGCGTTCATGCGACAGATGAACATATCGTTCTATGCTGTAGATGAGGCTCATTGCATATCGGAATGGGGACATGATTTCCGTCCGGAATACAGACGTATCCGTACCATTATCAATGAGGTGGGCACACGTCCTCTTATCGCGCTGACAGCCACTGCTACCCCTAAGGTGCAGCATGACATTCAAAAGAATTTGGGAATGCTCGATGCAAAGGTATTCAAGAGCAGCTTCAACCGTGCCAATCTTTTCTATGAAGTCAGGCCTAAGACCAAAGAGATAGACCGTGATATTATTCGATTCATAAAAGGAAACGAAGGGAAGTCGGGCATTATCTATTGTCTTAGCCGTAAGAGAGTAGAGGAGCTTGCCGAGACCTTGCGTCTTAACGACATAAGGGCACTCGCATATCATGCGGGTATGGATTCGGCCACACGGTCGGATAATCAGGATGCTTTCCTTCATGAGAAAGTTGATGTCATCGTGGCCACCATAGCTTTCGGCATGGGTATCGATAAGCCGGACGTAAGATATGTGATACACTATGATATCCCTAAGAGTCTGGAGGGCTATTATCAAGAGACCGGGCGAGCCGGCCGAGACGGAGGAGAAGGGAGATGCATAACATTCTATACAAATAAAGATTTACAGAAATTAGACAAGCTGATGCAAAGCAAGACGGCGGCCGAGCAAGAGATCGGGCGTCATCTGCTGGCCGAGACAGCCAGCTATGCTGAGTCGTCTGTTTGTCGGAGAAAAATACTCTTGCATTATTTCGGTGAGCAATATGACACCGATAATTGCGGTAATTGCGACAATTGTATAAATCCAAAGAAACAAGTGGAAGCACAAGATGAACTTTGCGCCGTCATAGAGACGGTGATCGCACTTAAAGAGAAATTTAATCCTGACTACCTGGTGAATGTGTTGATAGGCCGTGCCACAGATGAGGTCCGTTCATATCATCACGATAAAATAGAAGAATTCGGATGTCTGGAGGGCACTGACGAGAAGACTCTCAGTACTATCATACGTCAGGCAACAATTTCCGGTTATCTGGAGAAGGATGTCGAGAATTACGGTATCATTCGCCTTACTCCCAAAGGGAAGAAATTCCTTAAGAAACCGGTATCGTTCAAGATTGTTGAAGACAATGACTTCTCTGAAATGGAAATGGAACCACAATTCAAGGGTGGCGCTTCATGTGTGGCAGACCCGGTTCTCTATTCCATGCTCAAGGATTTGCGAAAGAAGATAGCTAAGAGAAGTGACCTTCCTCCATATGTTATTTTCCAGGATCCGAGTCTTGAGGCTATGGCCACCACATATCCTATCACAATAGAGGAACTCTCCAATATTCCCGGTGTGGGTGCGGGCAAGGCTAAACGCTACGGCAAGGACTTTGTGGACCTGATCAAGCTCCATGTCGAGGAGAACGAGATAGAGCGTCCGGAAGATATAAGGGTGCGTTCGGTGGCCAACAAGAGCAAGCTCAAAATATCTATCATACATAGTATAGATAGAAAGATAGATCTTGAGGAACTTGCTGAAAGCAAGGGTCTTGAATTTGGAGAGCTGATTGACGAGCTTGAGGCGATAGTAGAAGCAGGCACTAAGATAAATATCGACTATTTCCTAAATGAGATCATGGACGAAGATCATGAGCTCGATATAATCGATTTCTTTAAGGAGAGCCAGGAAGATGATCTTGAGGCTGCCATTCAGGAACTCGGAGATGAATTCACCGAGGAGGAGATAAGACTCGTGAGGGTGAAGTTTCTTTCAGAAATGGGCAATTGAGCAGTATTCAGGATAATTTTCTTTGCACCATTACGTTATGAAATATAGGTGGCCTTCGACAGCTGTAAAGAGCCGGATAGATATTAGCTCCGGACAAAGGCTATAATACGAGGCCACCTAAGAAATTTCAATTAATCTCTCACAGAAGATGAATAATAAATTCCTTGTCGGAGCCGGAATGTCGGTTTTTGCGTTGGCGATGCTGGCTAAAGACCCGGTTATAATGACAGTGAACGGGGAGGATGTCCTCAGATCGGAATTTGAATATCTTTATCATAAGAATAGCCAGCAGCAACTGAGCCCTCAGCCACTGCAGGAATATGCCGAGATGTTCAAATTATATAAACTGAAAGTAGCCGATGCAAAAGCGGAGGGTATAGACACGATGGCATCGTTCCGCAAGGAGATGGCTCAATACAGGCGTGAGCTTGCTCAGCCGTATCTTACAGATTCTATTTTTCTTAACCGTCTTGTAGATGAGGCGGCTGCGCGTGCGGCCGAGGAGGTTGAGGTCAGTCATATAATGTTGGCCAAGACCCGTTCTGAAAAGGAGAATAGAGTTTTACAGGCCCGTCTTGACAGTATAAGAAAAGAGATAAAGGGAGGAGCCGATTTTGGAGAAATGGCTAAGAAATTCTCGGTAGACAGGGGCTCGGCTTCCAAAGGAGGAAGTCTGGGCTTTATCCCGTCAGGCCGTTATCCATATGAGTTTGAGATGGCGGCATATTCGTTGCCGGCAGGTGAGGTGTCTGAAATAGTCGAGTCGCCTGTCGGATATCATCTTTTGAAAACCGGATTACATCGCCCTGCTAAAGGGAAGGTGCATGTGTCTCATATAATGAAAATGGCAAGACGTGATGCCACTCCGGAGGCAAAAGCTGCAGCCAAGGCTTCGATAGATAGTATTTATAGGATAGTGAAGGCAGATCCTTCAAAATTTGAGGAGATTGCAAAATCGGAATCTGACGATCGTGGCAGTGCGGTGAAGGGTGGTGAACTTCCCTGGTTCGGTCCGGGTGAGATGGTGCCGGAGTTTGAGGCTATGTCATTTGCCATAGCCGACGGTGAGGTAAGCGAGCCCGTGGAAAGCCAGTTTGGATGGCATATAATTCTTAAACATGGTCATAAAACGGCTCCTACCGCTGATGAGTTGCGCCCCGAACTTTTGAAACGGTTTAACTCTCCGCAAGATGGTCGCTGGAATGTGATAAAACAGCATAACACCGATCGTCTTGCCGCAAAACATAAGGGTAGTATCAACCGTAAAACTTTGGGAGAATTGACAGCAGCCGCTGCCTCAGGTATCGATTCACTGTATTTTGTGAAGTTCATGGATTCACCCCAAGGGGATATGGTGCTTGTGGAGACAGCCACAAGAAAAATACCGGTTAAAGATTACGTCTCAAAGTTCTCAAAATACCGCACTACGGATTCGGATGAGGCGATCAACACCATAGAGAAGGGTGTTGAGTCGTTTTTCTCCGATGAACTTGAAAAGGAGGAAGAGGACTGGCTCTATGCCAACAATCCGGACTATCGTAATCTTCTGAATGAGTATCATGACGGTAGCTTGCTCTATGAGGTGAGTGTGCGCAAGGTGTGGGATAAAGCCGCTAAAGATAAAGATGGTCTTGAGGAATACTTCAGGACACATAAAGATAATTATAGCTGGGCTGTTCCTCATGCGAAAGGCATATTGGTGCAGGCTCAGAATGATTCTGTGGCCTCTGCTGTGAGAGAACGTATGGATGCGCTCCCTTCCGATTCAATTGTGAAGCAGATACGTAAGGAATTTAAGGGTAAAGCCACGGCAGAACGTATCCTTGTAGAGAAGGGGACGAATGCTATGGTGGACAATATATTGTTTGGAGGAGCTCCTGTGACACCTTCAGGTAATTATACAGTCTATTTCCTATATAGCCCGCGAGTTTTGACTTCTCCGGAAGATGCGTCAGATGTAAGGGGAGTTGTGACAGGTGACTATCAGAATTATCTCGAGACCCGCTGGGCCGAGGAGCTGAAAGCGAAGTATCCTGTAAAAGTCAACCGGAAGGAGCTAAATAAGGTGAAATGATCTGCAACTGGCTACCGCGTTCCTGGCTGGCTGTAGCCATATTGTCCGCATGTATGGCCATTGGCTGTGGACGGGGTGGAGCTGAGCCGGACTCCGACGAGGCTTTGCTTATATACGGAGATTCTATACTCACTTTTAAAGATGTGGAGCGTAGAATACCGGTTGGACTCTCCACGGAAGACAGTGCCGCTTTGTTTAAAAAGATTGTGGCTTCATGGGCGGAAAGTATGGTTCTGACCGATATGGCTCGTAGCAAATTGAATGATTTTGACGAGATAGAACGTAAAGTCAATGATTATAGGAACCGTCTCATAGTAATGTCATATCTGTCAATGATGCAGAGCAAATCTGGAAACACTGCTGATGAGGCGGAAGTGAGAAATTTTTACGAGGCTAATCACACCAGTATGCTTTCTGAACGACCGTTGATCAAAGGTATTCTTCTGAAAGTGCCGGAATCGGTGAAGGGTCTGGATGAAATAAAACGTTGTGTGTTCACGGCCAGCGATGAATCACTTGATGAGCTTGAGCGAACCTGGGCGGCGGAGGCTATCCAATATGATTATTTCAACCATACATGGGTTGATTTTCAGGTGGTGGCCGAACAGATACCCTATCGTTTTTTTGATCCTGATGCGTTTGTAAGCTCCCCGAGAAATTTTGAGACTACCAATGGCGGTACGGTTTATCTGTTGCATATCTCGGAATCATTGCCAAGCGGCACAGAGCTGCCATATGAATTTGCATCACCTCGGATCGCAGCCATGCTTGAGAAGGCGAAAGTCTCAAAATATGAGAATGATCTTGTAAGAAGTTTGATAAGAAATTCTATCTCAGAAGATCGTCTTAAGGTAGTGGGCTATGATCCAATAAGAGGTCAACTCCTTGAAAAAAGGAAATTAAAAGAAGAAAAAGACTCAAAGAGAGATGATAAATAAGAGAATATTCATTCCATCACTTGCCCTTGTGGCTATGACTGGAATTTATGGTTTTGCCGCAGGCCCTACCAAGAACGTGGTGGATGAGGTGGCATGGATTGTAGGCGACGAGGCTATTTTCCGTTCCGACGTAGAGGAGATGTATCAACAATTACGTTCGGAAGGTGAGGTTATCCCCGGCGATCCCTACTGTGTGTTGCCGGAACGAATAGCCCTTGACAAGCTATATCTGCATCAGGCCAAGATAGACACCATAGAGGTGCCGGAAAGTCAGGTCCATGCGAGTGTGGATCAGCGTATAAATTTTTTCATCGCCAATCTTGGGTCGAAAGAGAAGGTTGAGGAGTATTTCCGGAAATCAATTCCTCAGCTTCGAGAGAGTTTCATAGAGCTCACCCGAAACAATGCGATAATCGGAGAGGTGCAGCGTCAGCTCACTAAGGATGTTAAGGCCACTCCGAGTGAGGTAAGGAAATATTTCGATAAACTGCCTGTAGATAGTGTGCCGTATGTTCCTTTGAAAGTGGAGGCTCAGATCATTACCCTTAATCCGAATATCCCACGTCAGGAGATTGAGGATGTAAAGGCCCGCTTAAGGGATTATGCCGAACGCGTGAATACGGGGGCATCAAATTTTTCCACTCTTGCCATCATGTATAGTGAGGATGGAAGCTTTATGCAGGGTGGTGAGCTCGGATTTCATGGACGTGGTGAGTGGGTGCCGGAATTCTCTAATGTAGCCTTCAACCTCAGTGACCCAAAGAAAGTGTCGCGAATAGTGGAGACTGAATATGGTTATCATATTCTTCAGCTTATCGACAAGCGAGGAGATCAGGTTAATGTCCGCCATATCCTGCTTACCCCAAAGGTGAGTCAGAAGGATCTTGAAGATGCCACGAATCGTCTGGATTCTATCCGAAAGGAGATTGTGGCCGGCACGATACCGTTTGGCGAGGCCGCCCGGATTATATCACAGGATAAAGACACGCGCCTGAACAAAGGTATAATGATGAACCAGACACAAGGCAGCATCAATGCGGGAAGCAGCCGTTTCGAAATGCAAGAACTTCCTCCTGAGATGGCGCGAAGAATCGACAAGATGAAGGTGGGTGATATCAGTGAGGCTTTTGTGATGAAGGATCCCAAAAGAAATAAGGATATCTCCGTGATCGTGAAGCTCACCAATCGTGTGGAGGGTCATAGAGCCAATCTATCTGATGATTTTCATCTCATCAAAGGAATGTATGAAGATCATAAACGTCAGGAGATCCTCGATAAGTGGATTGAGAAGAAGATAAAGGATACCTATGTGAGGATTGAGGATGGTTGGAACAACTGCGACTTCCGCTATAAATGGGTGGATTCTTCCAAATGATCGACGAGGAGGTTTATCTCTATGGTCAGTGCATTTGGTTAAGAAAATGGAGTAACCATCTCAATAAAGGAATCAGTGACGAAATATCGATTGAAAATACAGTAATATGAGGCATCATCTTCATAGACGCCCAAAAAGACTTGCCGTCGCCGTTGGAATGGTGACGGCAGGTTTTATTGTCAATATCGGAATGCAGGCTTATGCGCAGCAAGTGAAGAAGAATGAGGCGCAAGATAAGAAAAAGGAGGAGGAATCATTTAAGCGTCCTGCTCCTACAAGGCCGATACGTCCCGAGATACCGGGTGCCAACCGTTACCAACAAGATAAGATCTTTCTGGAGTATGCCGATTCACTATTCAAGGAAGACAACCCAAGAGATACGGTAGAGACTCAGATAGTGAAAGGCAACGTGAAATTTCGGCAGGCCGGCATGTGGATGTATTGTGACCTTGCCTATTATTACCCCGATTTGAATTCACTGGATGCTTTCGGTAACGTAAAGATGGAACAGGGCGACACTCTGTTTGTATATGCTGATAAGCTATATTATGAAGGAAATGAGCGGATGGCTCGTCTGAAGAATGGCCCGACTAATCCGAAAGTCAGACTTATCAACAGAGATGTCACGCTCACCACCGACAGCCTTGACTATAGTATAGCAATGGAACTCGGTTGGTATAACAAATGGGGTACGATTGATGACAAGGTCAACACGCTTACCTCGTTATACGGCGAGTATTCTCCCGGTACTAAAAACGCTGATTTTTATCATGACGTAGTGCTTGTGAATAATAAGGATGGTTTCACCATGCTTACCGACACACTTCGTTATAATACCGACACCCATATAGCGAAGATTGAGAGCAAGACGGAAATTCAAGGTGAAAGCGACACTATCTTCACCACACGGGGCGTCTATAACACAGAGGAGGGGAACGCAGAACTCTTGAGCCGTTCCACTATAGTGCATAAAGATTCCAACAATAATATCACGACCCTTGAGGGAGATTCAATAATTTATGATAAGATAACCAGGATAAGCCGGGCATATATGTTTCGAAATCCGACGAAACATCCGATGCCGATGGTGTTGACAGACACCACACATAAGATGACCCTTATCGGAGGTTATGGCCAATATAACGATCTTACGAAGGAGGCATTTGCCACACTATATCCCTTAATGATGGAATATTCGCAGGGTGACACTTTGTTTCTTCGTGCTGACACTATAAAGACATTCATCGCAACCGAAATGGTAAGGGGTACACGC
>CAMWZE010000061.1 GCA_947178685.1 uncultured Porphyromonadaceae bacterium | reverse complement strand
GTCTTGCGGTGCTCTTCGGGTGTTACCGTAAAGCCAACGCTACTCAGGAGATTTTCATAATCTCTACATTCATCTCCATCGGGTCGATGTGCCAATATGCATTCCTCCCTTTCATCCTACCGATTGTGGCGGGAGCAATCATTATGAAGGCTTTCCGTATAAAGGAATTCTGTGCCCTTCTTATGGGGCTGGCCGCACCATATTGGGTGGGCATAGGGTTGGGATTGATTCCCCTGGAAAACTTCATGCTCCCAAGGATAAGCAATCTTTTCGCAGGATTAACCACACCGCCCGACTTGGTGGTGCTGATGTTAAGCGTAGGGATAGCATCATTCTTCGGTCTTATACTCGGCTTCAATAACAGCATAAAGCTCTATGCCGGCAATTCAAGGGTAAATGCCCTCAACATGTCGATAAGCCTGATGGGGTTGACGAGCATGATATGCGTGATCATCGACTTCTCCAATATGATGGCATATCTCACTACCCTCTTCTTCACAGTGGCCGTACAGGTAGCCAATCTTTGTGCATTATGGACGATACGCAGAGAATGGATTGTCGGGCTTGTGCCGGCCGTAATCTATATAATATTCTTCTTCATCATGGTGTTTCCATGAGTCTCCTGACTCTCTTCCACACATAACTCATCTGTCTCTCTATCCACATATGAAATTCATCATCGACAATAAGATTCCTTTCATACAAGGACGCCTCGAGAAAGCCGGGGATGTGATATATGCCGAACCATCCGGATTTACTCCGGAGCTTGTGAAGGATGCCGACGCTCTCATTATCCGCACACGCACACACTGCAATGAGGAACTGCTCGCCAATTCACATGTCAGCCTTATCGCAACAGCCACAATTGGCACCGACCATATCGATATACCTTGGTGTGAAGATCACGGAATCACTGTAGAGAATGCAGCCGGATGTAATGCTCCCGGTGTAGCCCAATATGTGTGGTCGTCACTTCTTCGTAACGGATTCGATCCACAGCGCCACACCCTTGCCGTGGTGGGGAAAGGAAACATCGGCACAATCGTAGCTGACTGGGGACGCCGTTTGGGCGCTAAGGTAATTGTGTGCGATCCTCCCCGCGCCCGCAGAGGGCTTGCCGACGAGGAATATCTCCCGTTGGATGAGGTGTTGAAGCAAGCCGATGCCGTGACCTTGCACACACCTCTGACAAAAGAGGGTGAGGATGCAACATACCATATGATCTCACACAAGGAGCTACGGGATATGAAACCCGGAGCCTTACTGATCAATGCAGCCCGCGGACCTGTGGTAGACAATCAAGCCTGGAGAGAATGGGCTGAGGCGGGGAATGGCAAGGCAGTAGTGGATGTATGGGAGAACGAGTCGGAGATCAACCCCGGCCTGCTTCAGGCTGCCACGGTGGCTACTCCTCATATAGCCGGTTATTCCCGGGAAGGTAAAGAACGGGCTACAAGAATGGCTTTGGAGGCTGTGGAGCGTAAATTCGGACTTACTCTTGACAAAAACGGTCTTGAAGGAAACTATATTCCACCGTCCGGATTTCTTGATCCGGAAGCTATCATCGGAAGCTACGATCCCTCGGCCGACACCGCTCGCCTGCGTGAGAATCCCGAAGCCTTCGAGCAGCTCCGCGGCGACTATGACTATCGCCCGGAGGTAAAGACGCGATAAAAGTGATGGGAACATTACCTTTAAATTTGAAATCACCCAGAAATGAAATATTACGTGGTATTCAATGGTCCTAATCCCGGAGTCTACGACAATTGGGACGATGCCAAGGCTCAGATAAACTTCAAGGGAGCCCGCTATAAGAGCTATCCCTCCTCCCAGGAGGCGGCGGCAGCCTTCCGTCGTGAAAGTGAGGATGCTTCCGCAGCAGGGCTCGGCAGATTTCTCTCACAGGCCGGCAACCATAATATCCCTAAACCGGGACAACCCGATTATATGACAAATCCTGAAGTTGATCTTGATGCCTGGGCCGTTGACGCTTCATGTCTCGGCAATCCGGGGAAAATGGAATATCAGGGTGTGGAACTTATGACGGGACGTGTGATTTTCCGTGTAGGGCCGTTTGACGACGCCACAAACAATATCGGAGAGTTTCTTGCAATAGTCCATGCCATGGCACTCATGGCGCGCGAAGGGAAATTCCACAACATCTACTCCGACTCTGTGTCAGGCATGGCCTGGACACGCACCCGGAAGGTGAAGACCCAGCTCAAACCCACCGACCGTAATCAGAAAGTATTCGAGCTGATGGCACGTGCCGTTACATGGCTCAACACCCATACGTTCCCGGCTAAGGTGCTTAAATGGCAGACCGACCGCTGGGGGGAGATTCCCGCAGACTTCGGTCGGAAATAAATCGAATATCCATTTTGCCCACACACCTCATTCATGAAAGAGACATTGCGGAAAGAGATACTTGCCACAGGAGCGGTGGCTGTCGGATTTGCCAAGGCCGAGGAGGTGGACTCCACCGTAATGGAGAGCTACCATGACTGGATTGCGGGCGGTAACAATGCCGGAATGGATTACCTCTCTCGTCACGAGGTGCTGAAGTCGCATCCGCGCAATGTGCTTGAAGATGCCGCGACGGTAATCTCGATAGCCTACAGTTATGCCCCGGCCGAATGGCGA
This sequence comes from uncultured Porphyromonadaceae bacterium, assembly GCA_947178685.1. The sequence goes on along the minus strand of CAMWZE010000061.1, from coordinate 5,229 downwards.
CCCGATTCCCTCCCCGTGATTGCAGCTTATGCCTATGGCGACGACTATCATGATGTGTTGCGTGCGAAGCTGCAGCCTTTGGTCAATAACTTCATGAGCCGGTTCGGCGGAAACTGGCGCATCTGCATCGATTCCGCGCCATTGGCAGAACGCTATTGGGCAATGAAAGCCGGAATCGGAAGAATAGGCCTCAACGGCTCTATAATCATCGATGGCTACGGAAGCTATATTTTCCTTGTCGAACTACTCACATCCCTCCAAATCGCTCCTGACAGCCCCACAGAGGCTATATGCGCATCGTGTGGTGAGTGTCGCAGGGCTTGCCCCACCGGAGCACTGCTCTCCGACTCCACAATCGATTGCCGCAGCTGTCTCAACTACCTCACAATCGAACATCGCGGCGATTGGGAACGGGAGGGACTGGAGGCTATGCAGACACCGGCAGGTCGGCACACCCTTTTCGGTTGCGACATCTGCCAGCGCGTCTGCCCCCACAACAGGGATATCCCTCCCACCCGCATCAAAGAATTTCACCCTCGGGTGGGAATAATACCCCGGAAACAGGAAGAACGACAGCCGGATTATACCAACACGGGTATAATAACTGAAGACAACGTATTAAATCATACCCATCCGAGTATAAAATCTGATAAGAAGATTACCGATTACTCTCGAGAAGATATATTGTCACTGACGCAGGAGGAGTTTTCCAAGCTATTCAAAGGATCTCCAATCAAACGCACAAAGCTTATCGGACTCCTCCGCAACGCCTCTAACCTGAAATAACATGAAAATATATTTTGAACAGAAATGAGGTGATTGAAATCAAGAAAGATGATACACTCACAGTTGCAAACATTATGGTTTTTAACTAACTTTGCATTGTAGATAAGCAAGCTCTTTAATTTATATGGCCCGCGATTTAATAAGCAGATACGTCTGGATAGTAGATACCCTGAGCCGCTACGAGCGTCTCTCTCGCCAACAGCTCAACAAGCTGTGGGTGCGCTCCGCATTGTCTGACGGCAGAGAAATTCCCGAACGCACCTTCTTCAACTATCGCCGTGCCATCGAGGAGAACTTCAATATCGACATACTCTGCGACAAGCAAGGCCGATATTACATAGACCGCGACGACACACGCCATACCCGAGCCTTCACCAACTGGATGCTCGACTCATATGCCGTGAGTTCAGCAATAAAGGGTGGCGACGCACCTATGGACCGTGTGGAGATAGAGGATGTGCCATCCGCGAGAGAATTTCTCCCCGCGGTGCTCGACGCCATACGCAATTCCCATCGCATATCATTCACCTATGCAGGTTTCAACCGCTCAAGGGCTGAACATGACATCCGCTTCCACCCCTATTTCCTGAAGCGGTATAAGCAACGCTGGTATATGATCGGACTGCGTGAGAAAAGCAACGATATACGCACCTACGCACTCGACCGTGTGAAGGAACTCACCATAATCGACGAGACATTCGAAAAGCCTGCTGATCTCGAACTGAAGGATCTTTTCAGCAATATAATTGGAGTGACCACTTCACAGGCACCGGTCCACACGGTGCGGCTGCGTACTACAACACGCCAGGCCAAATATTTCCGCGCCCTGCCGTTGCATCCCTCCCAGCAGGAGACAATCCACGATGACTATTCCATCTTCACATATCGTCTTAAACTTAACTATGAGCTCGCCCACGAGATCCTCTCTCTCGGCGATGCCGTGAAGGTGCTCGATCCTCCCGAACTTAAGGCCATGGTTGTAACCCAGCTGAAGGATGCCCTTGACCAATACTCAAACTGACAACCCATGTTCAAGTCACGCCATATAATATCATCAACAGCCTCCGTGACAGAGGCTCTGAAAGCAATTAATCTCCTCTCGGGAGAATCAATGACACTCTTTGTCGTAGACAAGGAGGGCCGTCTCACAGGCACCGTTACAGACGGCGACATCCGCCGGGCTCTTCTCAAAGGGAGAGCTCTCACCGATTCTGTGGAGAAGGTGATGTTTCGCAAATATCTCGTAGTGCGTCCGAAAGATAATGTGCTTGAGAAGATGTCAGAGGGGCGTAAACGGAAAATCACACTCCTCCCGGTTGTAGACAAAGAGGGGGCCATTACCGATATCCTTGATTTAAGTGTGGTGAAAACTCTCCTTCCTATTGATGCCGTGCTTATGGCCGGAGGTAAAGGGGAACGTCTGAGACCCCTTACATTGAAGACCCCGAAGCCTTTGCTTCCGGTGGGAGGCAAGGCCATAATCGATTATAATATCGACGAGTTGGAACGCTGTGGCGTGAAACATATTTTTATCACCACCAACTATCTGGCAGAAAAGATCGAGAAGCATGTGTCCAAACGTAACGGTGCGGCAAAAGTGGAATGTTTTCGTGAGCCCCGTCGTCTCGGCACAATGGGGAGCCTCGCCCTCATCGAGGGTCTGGAGAGCGACAACGTGCTTCTTATGAATTCGGATCTCCTCACCAGCATCGATTTCGAGGCGATGTATCTCCACCACATGCGCAACAAATGCGATCTGACCATGGCCGGAGTGCCTTACACAGTGTCGGTGCCCTATGCCTTGATGCGTATAAGCAACGGAAGAGTCAAAGGCTTGGAGGAGAAGCCCACCTACAACTATTTTGCCAACGCCGGCGTTTATATTCTGAAACGCCGTCTGATAGACAAGGTGACTAAAGGTGAATTTCTCGATGCCCCCGACTTTATCTCCTCGCTCATTGATGCAGGTGGTAAAGTGGGTTGTTATCCCATAGAGGGCACTTGGATCGACATAGGCTCGCCCGACGACTATCGTTATGCCAACGAGCTTATGGAGCGCCGTCAGGGTATGCTTTAGGAGTTCAACCGTATTTAGTCATACCCTAACTGTTATAGACTGCGGATAAGATTACATTACATAACCAAAACAAAAAGATAAAGCTAACACAACTGAATTATGGCAGAATCAAACTTCATAGACTATGTAAAGATACTCTGCCGCTCGGGAAAAGGAGGAGCGGGGAGCCGTCATTTTCACAGAGCAAAATATGTTCCTAAAGGTGGACCTGACGGAGGTGACGGTGGCCGTGGTGGCCATATAATCCTTAAAGGCAACAGGCATATGTGGACACTGCTTCCACTGCGTTATCAGCGCCACGTATTCGCTACCGACGGCGAGAGCGGAGGCGCGGGACGATCATTCGGCAAGGATGGTGAAGACCGCATAATAGAGGTGCCGGTAGGCACTGCTGTATTTGATGCCGAAACCGGTGCCTTCATCTGCGAGATAACCGAAGACGGCCAGGAGATAAAGCTTCTGCGCGGAGGCAAAGGTGGCCTCGGCAACTGGCATTTCGCTACCTCTACCAACCGTGCGCCACGCTATGCCCAACCGGGTCAGCCTGCCATTGAGAAGGCCGTGGTGCTTGAGTTGAAGCTTCTCGGTGATGTTGGTCTCGTGGGCTTCCCGAATGCCGGTAAATCCACTCTCCTTTCGGCTATATCGGCCGCTAAACCGAAGATTGGCGACTACCCCTTCACCACAATGGAGCCGAGCCTCGGCATCGTGAACTACCGTGGCGACAAATCATTTGTAATGGCCGACATCCCCGGCATAATCGAAGGTGCAAGCGAAGGGAAAGGTCTCGGGCTACGGTTCCTGCGCCATATAGAGCGTAACGCAGTGCTTCTATTCCTGATTCCGGCCGATAGCGACGATATACGGCGCGACTATAATATCCTTCTTAAGGAACTAAAGGAGTTTAATCCCGAGCTTGCCGACAAGAGCCGTGTGCTCGCCATCTCCAAGTCTGACATGCTCGACGACGAGCTGCGTGAGGAGATAGCCAAGGAGCTTCCTGAGGGGGTGCCTACAGTGTTCATATCGGCTGTGACAGGCCAGGGCCTCACCGAACTCAAAGATCTTCTCTGGCGTGAGATAAATTCAGAGGAGAATCAGGTGAAGCAGACCATGACCCATCGCGACCTTGATGTGCGCCATCGTGTGGCCGAGGAGGATGAGTTTATCTTCCATCAGGACGACACCGAGGAGGATATTCCCGAGATGACTGATGAAGACTGGGAGGATGAATTCTGGGATGAGGAGGACAGCGTGAACGGATAATCTTCATTCACGCCACACTTACCTCACATAACCTACGGTGTGACCCCACATAATCCACGGTGTGACTTAATTAGACAGATGAACGGACCTCTTGAAATAAATCTACATACCATCCTGCGGGAGCGACTCCCCCGCAGGATTGGTCGTTTTGTACCGGGATTCATGATTTCCGGGCTGGAGAAAGTGATCCATCAGGATGAGCTTAACGAGATGTTGCGCATAGCCTATCCGGCTCGTGGCTCGGCCTTCTCGCGCAGAATACTTGAGTATCTTGACATCACGGTAGAGGTGGAGGGACTCGATAAATTGCCCTCAAAACGGCTTATGTTCGCCTCCAACCACCCTTTGGGAGGCCTGGACGGTATTACCCTCATAGCTGTTCTCGGAGAGCGTTACGGCGACAATGGTGTGCGTTTCCTCGTCAACGATATGCTGATGAATGTGGAGCCTCTGCGCGACGTGTTTCTCCCCATCAACAAATATGGCAGTCAGGGACGCGAGGCAGCCAAGGCTATCAACGAGGCTATGGCCTCATCAATGCAGATTCTGCAATTCCCTGCCGGGCTTGTATCTCGCTTGCACCCCGACGGCACCATAGCCGATCTTGAATGGCAGAAGGCATTTGTGGCCAAGGCAATAGAGTATGAACGCGACATAGTGCCGGTCTATTTTGAGGGTAGCAACACCTCCCGCTTCTATGCCACAGCCAAATGGCGCAAGAAATTGGGAGTGAAGTTTAATATGGAACAGGCATTGCTCCCCGGTGAGGTTTGCAAGTCGCGGGGAGCGAAATTCCGCATCATCTTCGGCGAGCCGATCAGCTGGAAAGCTCTGAAAGACTCCGGTAAATCGCCCAAGCAACTCGCAGCCGAAATCCGCGAAAAAGTCTATTCCCTGAAATTATTCAACAACCTCGCGAGGGAAAGCAGAGATGCGTAGACGTGCTACACCCATAGGAACAAGAGTCAAGGGAGTCTCTTCCTCACTTCGCTCTACATACTTGGTGGGTAAAAGATCTGTCATACCGGTCGCGTCATAACCCCATGAGGGAATCTTCCCTCCAACAGCAGTGAACTCCAAAGGCACACTTTCAATTGTGA
>CAMWZE010000060.1 GCA_947178685.1 uncultured Porphyromonadaceae bacterium | reverse complement strand
GAGGATTACATCTCTCACACAGTCCGCCCCACATATGAAGCAATGGCTGATGCGGCGATAAAGATGTGTGACCTCTGCCATACCATGCAGGAGAAGCACGAAGCGGGCACTCTTGCCGAGGCTGACATCAAAGCAGCCGGTGAAGCTTGGAAACTCGCCCGCAAGAACTGGGAGCTTAGCGAAGCCTTCCTTTTCGGTCCGGCTGCCAACCATAACATCGACCCGCACATCGACTCATGGCCTCTCGACAAAGCGGCCATGGAGAATCTTCTCACACAGATCCGCAATGGCAACCGCTGGACACTCGACAATAACGGTGGCTACGGTCTCATAGGGTTCCACGCAGTGGAATATATGCTTTTCCAACTTAGTGAGGATGAGAACACATCAATGGTTCACTCTGCCGATTACACTCCTGAAGAGATGGAATATCTCGTGGCTGTTGCCGACGACCTCTGCCAGCAGTGCGTGTGTCTTGAGGCTTGCTGGAGCGGCACAGAGAATGTATCTGCTGAAAAACAGGAGATTCTTGATGATGCCGAACTCGACTACAATGAGAACTATGGATGGGAGATGATGAATGCAGGCCAGGCCGGTTCCCGCTTCAAGACCTATCAGGAGGCTGCCGAGGAGATTATCCAGGGATGCATCGATATCGCTGATGAAGTTGGCAACACCAAGATCGGTCGCCCCCACATGGGTTCATCTCTTGAAGATAAGAACTATATCGAATCTCCTTATTCTCTCAATTCTATAGAGGATTTCGTAGACAATATCAAATCCGTTCGCAATGCGTATCTCGGAAGCCGTTCAGGCGATAAATCGGTGAGCGATTACGTAAAGAGCGTAAATGCCTCAGTTGATGAGGAGGTGCGTAACGCAATTGACAATGCAATAGAGGCTATCGGCAAAATTCCCGAGCCTTTCGCTAAAAGCGCAACCGGAGCACTGAGCGAGGCCGCCATGGAAGCTGCCGGATCAGATCTTGTCGACGCTCTTGAGAAGGCTATGAGCGTAGTCACCGGACGTTGACCATAATTCACTCTGTTATATTTACTTTTCCTTGCCGGGGTAGTTTCTGTAGCCCCGGCAAGGATAACTTATAAACAAAGATAACTGATACAAGAGAAATTTAAAGATGAAACCGACATACAGACTTAACTATACCCTCATGGCGTGTGTGGCTTTAATCTGCGCGTCATGCTCTGAGGAGAAAATCACCGATGTTGACCCGGAGGAGACCTCTCTTCCGGAATGGTATTATGCAGGTGGAGAATTGGGCACTACATTCCTGAGCACCACCAATGTGTTTGAGCAACCTTCCCCGGCAATCGACCGTCAGGGACTATATCAGTCGTTCAAAAATGGGGAAGCTCTATTTGAAAAACCATTCATGGCTAACCAAACCGGTGTAAGAGCCGGACTCGGGCCTGTGTATATACGCTCCTCATGTACACACTGCCACCCCAACTATGGACATGGCACAAGGATTCCGGAAGGGAGCTTCAACACCAACGAGATTGGCAACGGTTGCCTGCTCGTGGTGCACGATCCCTCAACCGAGGCTTACGTAAGCTGGCTCGCCGGCATGCCTCAGGGTCATGCCGTAGCCCCTTTTAAGGCTCCGCTTGATGAGTCGAAGATAAAAGTGACATGGAAGAATGCCGTTGATGAATGGAACAATTCATTCCCCGATGGTGAGACCTATGAACTGCAGTATCCTGAAGTGACAATGCCCACTGATGCCATATATGTGGTAAATCAGGGTTACGAACTTCCCGGAGAGTATGCAGTGAAGCTCGAATCTACCATCGGAATCTATGGCACAGGTCTGCTTGACGCGATCACCGAGGAGGACATACTTGCACAATACCGTAAGGAGGAGCAAGATGGATTTATGGTGAATGGCTTCAATCCTGCTTTCTATTCAGCCGGAGATTGGGTATCGATGTATACAAACGCTCTTCAGGGCGATGGTACAAAATATGTCAGACGCTTCACTTATGCTCTCTCACGTGGTCCTCTTCAGGATGCAGCCGGAGCGAATGCCATCTGGAACATCACCAACGTGACACGCTCCGACCGTCGCTACCACTACCTTGACGCTGCCGGCACATATGCACTCTACTCCTCGAAAGACCCTGAGGTGCAGGCCGGTTTCGAAAATTACATCAACCGTATCGACCCTGACCATGCTCATCCCTCCTATTGGGAAGGCAGTCTGGAGGAGAGAATCCTGGCTTACCTTAATGATAAGGAGCTCGATCCGGAAATGAGCGACGATGAGTATACCGATCTGATGGTGTGGCACCGTGGTCTCGCCGTTCCCGCCGTGCGTGACGTTGACGATCCTGACGTGATCCGAGGTAAGGAAATCTTTGCTGAGATCGGATGTGACTACTGCCACCGTCCGTCGTGGACCACAGGCCCCGACAATGTAGTTGATCCCGCCAAATTTTTCAATGGCAATGAGCTGCCTCGTTATCCTTATCAGAAAATATCGCCGTATACCGATATGGTTCATCATAATCTCTGCAGGGGACACGATATCCGGGGAGGATGGTGTCGCACAACTCCTCTCTGGGGACGCGGACTCCATCAGAAAGTTACAGGAAGTGCTACAGCCGACCGTCTGCACGATTGCCGCGCTCGGACTGCAATGGAAGCTATCATGTGGCACGGCTTCTCTTCACAAAGTGATGCACGCTATTCTATCGAGCTCTTCAGAAAGCTTCCTAAAGCTGACCGCGATGCCGTGGTGAAATTTGTAGACGCAATCTAAAGCTAACAATAAAAATCTGAGAATGAGACGCCAACCATTCACAATACTTCTACATATCGCCCTGGTCATAATATTGGCCGGGGCGATTGTCACACATTTCTTCGGTATACAAGGAAAAATCACGTTGCACACCGATGCCGAACCGATATCTTTTTTTGAAAAGGAATCCGGACCGGGCACCGGGGAATTCCCTTTTTCTATTAAGCTTGATAAAGTTGAGATCGACTATTATCCGGCAACCACCACACCTATGGATTTCAGAAGTGTACTAACCATAGAGGGTCAAATCATTCCGGTGTCGATGAATAAAGTGGGTGAATTTAAAGGTTGGCGTTTCTATCAATCGGGTATCGGTAGCGAAAGTTCCACACTATCAGTTAGCCGGGATCCATGTGGCATAGCAATTACTTACACAGGATATCTATTACTTGGTATCGGGATGATAGGTTTCTTCTTCCAATCAAACACTGCATGGCACGCGATGCTCAGAAAATACCGCAAAGCCTTACCCGCGATCCTACTGCTCTCAATATCACTTTGCAGCTATGGCCAATCGACCACAGACTCTCCCCTGCCGGTGATGCAACGCCCTTTGGCGTCAAATTTCGGTAAAGTCCTTGTCTACTGGAACGACCGCATCGCTCCCATTCAGACTATGGCACGCGACATCACAACTACACTATACGGCAAAGAGTCGTACAAAGGCTACACAGCAGAGCAGGTGCTTTCGGGATGGCTCTTCTATTATGACAGATGGCAACGAGATTATATGCAGAATCATCCTGAAACTGAGGAGATAGCCGCATATCCGGTTTCCAAAGAGGAGAAGAAGCTGGCTGAACGAAAGGCTCTTATCACTTGGATCGGCACCGGTGAAATATTCCGTATCTATCCTTATAAGACTGTAAATGGAGATATAGAATGGTTATCCTTGACAGGACGTAAACCATCCGGAATGAGTCTTGAGCAATGGACTTTCATGCAGACAGCGATGCCGAAGTTAAAGGAGCTGCTTCTAAAAGGGAAGAATATTCAAGCCAACGAAGAGATCTCCACTCTCATAGAGAAGCAACGTGAATTTGCATTGGACACTCCGCTACCCTCTTATGCTAAAGTTGAGGCTGAGAGATACTATAACAGATTCGCTCGTCCGGCTTACGGGGGAATTATTGCAGTGTGCATTGGCTTACTCGCATTGATACTCCCTCTCAGAAATGCGAGATACACCAATATTATAAAACCGGTGACAAGTGTGGTTGGCTGGATGCTATTGATCTACCTGACCACTTCAATGGGAGCGCTCTGGTGGATAAGCGGCCATGTGCCACTTTCCAACGGACCGGAGACAATGATGTTTATGGCTCTCGTATCGCTGGTTGGTGTGGCTCTCTGCAGAAATCTCACATTGAAAGGGAGTCTGTTGATTGTGGCTGCAATGGCATTGTTTGTGGCGGCAATGGGGGGACGTACACCCCGCATCGGAGCCATGATGCCGGTGCTGGCGAGTCCTTTGCTCTCTGTTCACGTAATGGTGGTGATGGTGGCTTATGCGCTTTTCTTCCTTATGGCCATACTTGCCATAGTAGCTCTTGTTGTGAAAGATAAACCGAGTTCTGAACAACTTACTCTACTCAACCGTATCCTGCTCACTCCCGCCGTGTGCCTTTTAGGGGCCGGGATTTTCATTGGCGCTGTCTGGGCAAATCAGACCTGGGGTCGCTACTGGGGTTGGGATCCAAAGGAGACCTGTGCTCTTGTAATGTGGCTGATATATGCTCTTCCTGTGCATTGGGGAGACCGCAGACTCTCCCTTTTCCGAAGAGAGAGAGTATTCAACCTCTACATCCTTTTCGCCATACTCTCGGTGATCTTCACATATTTTGGCGCCAACTATCTACTTAGCGGACTCCATTCCTACGCCTGAATAGATAAACTGCAACTTACGATATTGATGATATAAAAGCTGAGGAGCAATGGTGTAATATGCCAAACACCATTGCTCCTTAACTATGATAACGTCCGAGTTTGATATCAGTCGAGTTTGAATACTATACGCTGCACGCCATCGGCATAACGGGTGCTGGTGATGCGGAAGCGGCCAATCTCAGAGGTGCGCTTCACATGATCGCCAATGCAGAGACACTCATCATAATCCCCTACTTTCACTATTCTTACCGTGTCGGAAGCATCCTCCGGCAGACGCTCCATATCGAATCTTGAGGCAGCCTCCTCCTTCGGTATAAACTCCACGCTTACCTCCACGTCGGCATCTATAACCGAGTTGATGTAATCCTCAAGGCTCTTGATCTCCTCCGGCGAGAGGGGCTCAGGGAGATGATAATCGAGTTTTGATTTCTTACGCTCTATATGAGAGCTGAAGGCTCGTCCATGTCCATAGCGGCGAGCTATCTCTCCGTTAAGCAGATGCTCCGCAGTGTGCATCGGAGGGTATTCTTTCTTATTATGCTCATTGAGAACCGGAATTTCCGGCTCAGTAACTTTCATATTATCTTCCATATAATTCATTTTTTACTTAGAAAAATATCGCGGTGGCCGAAATAAGCATTACCAAAATGGTAATAATCTCAATAGTGATCGGCACGTCTATAGGTCTGAACCTGAAATGCCACTTGCCTATTTGAGCGTTAATCCATGAATCGCCCCGCTCTATATCCTTATATATCCCTAACCTGCGACAGCTCCAACGGAAAAGGAGATATATGAGCCATCCCACGATTGCACCGATAGTGAGACCGGTGAGAATATCCCCTGTATAATGTACTCCGAGATAAATACGGGAATAGCAATTCAGGAGCGCCCATAAAAACAGGAATATGGTAAACCTCCTCCGTCGGACTATCAGCGACATAAACATGGCGATGGCAAACGTGTTGGAGGCATGGCTCGATGGAAATCCATAACGGCCCGCCCTATAGCCATCTACGATATGCACTAATGGCGAAATCGGATTCTGAATGTTAGCCGGCCGCAGCCTGGCGAAATAGGGTCGCAAGAGTGAGGCCGTGAATTGGTCGGCTACTAACACACAGAGAGCTGAGGCCAGCACGCCGGCCAAAGCCGCACGCCAGCCATAGGCTCTCCATAAGGCAAAAGCCAAAGCCAGATAAAACCCGGCCCATATGATTTTGCCGCTGGCCATCTTCATCACCACATCCCAGAAAAGGTTATGTTGCGAATTTAGCCATAGAAACACATTTGTATCCAGTTGGATCAGATAATCTATCATCTATGATGTCGGTTGGTTTGAACTGTGATTTATTCCATTTCCTCCTTTGGCTCACTCTCCGGCAAACTTTTCGGCAAGGTGAGATAAAGGAACAGCCATCCGAGGAAGCCGGCAAGGAAAGATCCCACAAGGATTCCCAACTTGGCATTGTTGAGCAATTGCGAGAGATAGGGATCGCCGGTGCCGAACGAGAGATTGGCTATAAAGAGTGATACGGTGAAACCGATACCGCCCAACATACTAACGGCTGCAAGTTGCTTCCAATTGCATCCATCGGGCATCGGAGCCCAATTTAATTTTATGCATAACCATGAAAAGAGGAAAATTCCTAAGAATTTACCAACGACGAGTCCGATAATTATTGCCGGAGCCACGCCATGGAAGAGTGCGCTCAGCTGAAGGTCGCCGAAAAATATGCCGGCATTTGCAAAAGCAAAGAGTGGCACTATAATGTAATTGACAATCGGATGCAACGAGTCTTCCATATCCTGGAGCGGTGATATCACCTTATCCGAAGCGGATTCAATCTCCTTCAGCCAGTTGAGCTGCTGATGAGTGAGGATGGTCTTCTCTGTCAATTTCTCATCATCCTCGCTTGCAAAAAATCCGATATTCTTACGGATGGTCTTTATATACTTCTTGGGGGCATAGACCGGAGTAGCCGGCACGCAGAAGGCTATCAACACTCCGGCAATTGTGGGATGAATTCCGGCATTGAGGAATAGGAACCAGATGAAGGCTCCGATGCCAAGATAGAACACTTTGCTCTGAATGCCTAATTTACCGCCGAGAACCAATATGCCTAACAGAAGAGCTGCAATAAAGAGCAACTCGTAGCTGATGTGAGAACTGTAGAAGATGGCGATCACAAGGATTCCGCCTATATCGTCAACCACCGCCAATGTGGTCAGAAATACTTTCAGCGAGATTGGCACCCTATTGCCGAGCATCGCCAGCACTCCGAGTGAGAAGGCTATGTCTGTGGCCATAGGTATGGCGGCTCCACCAATATAATCGGAGCCATGGCCCATCAAAAAGAAGAGACCTACAGGCACCACCATACCGCCGATAGCGGCTACTATCGGCAACAATGCCTGACGGAAAGAGGATAATTCTCCAACAAGAACCTCTCTCTTTATCTCAAGACCCACGGAAAAGAAGAATACTGCCATCAGGGCATCATTGATAAACGCCATAATGCTCATGGGATGTCCATGATGGCTGAACAGATTAAACTTTCCCACCTGGAGAGCGAGTTCATGGGTCCATAACGAGTTATAGAAATCATGGAGGAACGGAAGATTCACTACAATCAGTGCCAAGGCTGTAGCCACCAGAAGCACGTTGCCACCGTTGGTGAGATTCTTTATAGTTTTCCTCGCTGTGTAAAAAACTTGTGCCATAGTATAAGGAGATTAAAAAATAGCGGTGATATGCCAAGGCACGTCACCGCTTTAAATAAGTGGAAGTGTCAGCTTAAATTATTTTTCGAGTTACAGAAGCTTATTCTTGTAACTCACAACCCTTATGGAGCCGGATTAATAGCTCCGCGGCCGTCGAGAAGCTCAAAAAGCTGGTCAGATGCTGTCTTGGTCTTCACCTTATCGATCTTATCAGTAACGGTGCCATCGTTATTGCAGACGAAAGTAGTGCGCACGATACCCATATACTCCCGTCCGGCCATCTTCTTTTTCTGCCATACTCCGGCAAGCTGGCAGAGTGTTGTCTCCGTGTCAGCCACAAGTGGGAAAGGAAGATTCTGTTTCTCCGCAAACTTCTGATGGCTCGCCTCTGAATCTTTGCTCACTCCGATCACCTGATAACCCATCTGAAGGAACGTGTCGTAGTTGTCGCGGAAGCTCACAGCCTCCGCAGTGCAACCCGGAGTATTGTCT
>CAMWZE010000059.1 GCA_947178685.1 uncultured Porphyromonadaceae bacterium | reverse complement strand
GAGATCGCCGTAGAATGTAGTAGACATATGATCATTAATTGTTCGTAGCTACTTACCGATTAGATATAAATACTGCCGTACGGATAACCACCCGCACGGCAGCATTTATGAATTATACACTATTATGGAATCAGCACTTCCATAGGCTCGCTATAGTTGTAGCGGCGCACCTCTGCGGTGGAGTAGTTGATACGGGCGGCTGCACGGATGTAGACACGACGTCCCGAAGGGATATCACCATTGGTGGTGATTGTCAACTCCTGACCGAAGTTTTCCTCAAACTCATTGCCATTATAGTTCAATGAAGCGGTCCAGCGGTCATCGCGGGCACGGTAGCCAACTGAAGAGGAGTAGCTCACGAAGAGCTGAACATCTGTTACGTTCATCAGATCATCGCTATAGTCTCCGCCACGGGTTGGCTGGATCTTGTTGCGGAACTCCTCGGGGCTTACACCACGCTCAACCACAACCTTAGCCTTGATCTGGCCGTTGCTCACCTGGGGCTCACCCACGATGCGGACATTCAGGAAGGGCTGCACCTCAAACTTCACATTGGTGGTGCCTTTGATATCAAGCTCCTTACACTCATCGGCCAAAAGGACTCCGTCGGGAGTTTCTCTCACCAGAGGGATGAACGGACCGTCGATGCGCACATAATAGTGACCCTTGAAGATCTTGGTGTTCTGGAATGTGCCATCCGGCATACAATAGAAGTCGGGGTTGTGCTGCACGTTGTCGCCCCAGCTGAGCTCTGTGAGACGCACGCGGATACCCTCGCTGCCTTGGTCGGTCAGCACTCGGTTGCCGGTGGCCACATCAACCACCTCTCCCTTTATTGTCTCCTCAGGAGCGTCGTAGTTGTCGAGCTCAAAGAGATCGCACGATGTCATCGACATCATCATGGCAATCGCCGCTGCGAATATCTTAAATTTTTTCATTTCAATTCTCTGTTAAGTTTCTGAATCCGGTAATAAATTGTTAAAAATAGGATTATTATCTGTTAGGCTGCTGGTCTATCACCAAGCTCTTGCCAACCTCTCCGCCGGGGATTGAGAAATAATAGTCCACCTGGCTGTAGCCAAGCTGCTTGTCGGCCATATTCTGGAAGTGTGTATCGAAGAAATACTTTCCGTTGGCGGTGCAGTAGAAAGGATAAAGACCGCGGAAACGATAGTTGTTGTTGCTGCTGAAGCTGTCTTTGTCGCGAACCTCACCCCAGAAACCGTCACGACCCTCATAGTGTTGCACACGCCAGCGACGGATATCCCACTTGGTCTGATGCTCGAAAGCAAGTTCCTTACGACGCTCACGGCGCACGATGTTGCGGCTCTCCTCACTGCCTGTAAGGTTGCTTGTGAGCTGGTCGGCACCGGCACGCTCGCGAATGTCGCGGATGGCCTGGGTTGCCACACCGAGCATATCTGTGCCGTCGGGGGAAGCGACACCTGCTATTGAAAGCTCCACTGCCGCCTCGGCTGCGTCAAGAAGCACCTCTGCGTAGCGCATCAGGATGTAAGGCTGGTCACACACACCCTCACGGCCGCCGCGGAAATTGGGATCAAGCCATTTACGGGTCACAAGACCGGTGACACCACTCTCACCCCAGCCTCTGTAAGGACCGCAAGGACCGGTGGCAGGCACCTGCTGGCCGTTCGGGCCCTCCACATATTTAAGCTCTGTGGGAGAGTTGCTGAGCACAAGCTGATCGCCATATTTTGAGTCGGTGAAGCTCTGCGAAGCAACGCCGTAGGAGTAATCGTTCATAAGATGGGTCACGGGAAGCGAGCCTGTATAAGAGCCGGCCCACATATCGACTGTGCCATCGGCAAACTTATCGCCCGGGAAGATAACCTGAGCTCTGAGACGAGGCTCGGCGTTGGCGAAGAAGTCAAGCGGTTTATCATACATAACGTATTCACCCTCCATGATATTATCGCCTGTGGTCACTTTAAGAGTGCCGTCGGAATAGCGGGGGAAGCCGTCGAAGAGCTCCACGAAGTCGGCGGTCGGACAGGAGCCGCAGCTCAGAGGTGAGTGAGCCGGATAAGTGAAGTTCATCATGTAGGGAGAGTTGTAGGCATCATAGGCATGGGTGGTGGTGGGATAGAGATACTCTCTTACCCAGAGATGCTCGGAGCTGTTGGCATCTGCAAGCATGTCTACGAGGTTCTCAAACTGCGCGTTGCGGTCGTCGGCGCTCCATTTTGATTTATGGAGAGAATACTTCCCATCTTTGATAATCTCGGAAGCAGCCTTATAAGCCTCTGCGAAATATTTCTTGGAGGCAGCCTCCCAGCTCTGTGGATCGAAGCCAATCACACGCACTCCGGTCTTGGCACCGAGGCCGGTGAGGTGGCCGTCGACAGTCTGGTTATACTTGGCAACGGAGCCGGCGTAGAGCATAGCGCTCGATTTATAGGCGAGAGCCACACTGCGGTTGGCATAGCCGCGCTTCGCGCTCTGGGGGCTCATAAGCTCGATTGCCTTGTCGTAGTCAGCGAGAATCTGATCCCAGGTCTCCTCCTCGCTTGAACGGGGCACCTCAAGCACATCATCGCCGGGATAGTTGATCACACGGGTCACGAGAGGTATGCCGCCATAGCGCATGGCCATCTGAGTGAAGGTGAAGGCTCTGAGGAAGTAAGCATGACCGATATAGTCATTGTAGGCCACTGATGAATAATTGCCTTGATAGTTGGGCAAATCCTCAATCAGCATATTGATCTTACGGAGGTTTTCGAAGCTCTCACGCCAGTAGTCGTCTCCCTTCTCCTCTCCGGTGAAGGCGGTGACGATGCCGTCACGTCCTACAGCCTCGCCTGTGCCCTCCACACCTTTTGATACGAGCCAGCCATTGCGGTTATGACCACGCTGGGGAAGATATTTGAAATCCTCAAAAGGGAGGTGGCTGTAGATCTCCGCGAGATATATCTCCATGCCGGCATCGTTGCTCAGCAGGGCATCTTCTGTCATCATGCCTTTCGGCGAGATATCAAGCTCGGCACATGAAGTGAGGAGTCCGAGACCAATGATTGATGAGAATATTATCTTTTTCATGTCGTTTCTAATGTTGATTGTTAGAGAGAGAGGTTAAGACCAAAGGTGAATGTGCGGTTAAGCGGGTAGAGACGTCCGTTGTCTGTATCGGGATGTTCCGGATCGACAAATTTCACCTTAGTGAAGGTCAAGGGGTTGTAGCAGTTGAAATAAACTCTGATCTTATTGCCGCGGAGCAGTTTCTCGGGGATGGTGTAGCCGAGCTCGATGCTCTTGAGGCGGAGATAGTCGGTCGACACGCGGTTGAATGTAGAATTCTCCCTCGGAGTACGGTTGCCGAATGCATAGTAACCGCTCACCCATTCAGTTGCAGGATCGTAGATATCGGCGTTGGGATCTACAGTGTGCCAACGGTCGGTAAACTGCTCAAGCACACCGCCGCCGTTCTGACCCCAGACTGCGAAGAGAGGCTCCTGATATGACATAGAACCCAATGCGGAACCCTGCCAGAGCATATTGAAGTCAAACCATTTCCAGTTTACGTTCACGTCGAGTGAATAGTTCATCCAGGGAGTCTGGTCATAGGCATAAGGATGCTCATCCTCACCGTTGATCTCACCGTCGCCGTTCCAGTCTACATATTTGTAGTCGCCGGGGAGAAGATCGCGCTCAGTGTACTGAGGGTTATTCCAGATCTCATACCAGTTCTGGTAGCGGCCTGCACCTTCGTAGCCGAACTGCACACCCTGGAAACGGTTGTTGAGGTTATCGTGACGCCATTTGTCGTAAGAGTTGGTGTAGTTGTCGTTCTGAACTGCGGTGAGGTATTTGTTACGGGTGATGGAGAAGATGCCACGTGCGCTCCAGCTCCAGTCGCCGATTGCATATCTGTGGGAGAGTGAGATCTCAAGACCGTAGTGACGGTCGGAGTTACAGTTCTCAAGTGGTGCGGTGGCACCGACTACTGTGGGAAGATCGCCGGCACGGCTCTGGAAAAGACCTGAACGGTTGCGCACGAAGTAGTCTACAGTTGCACCGATCCAACCGTTACGGCTCTCGAAGTCAACACCAATGTTGAAAGTCTTCGACTTATACCAGCTGAGGAGCACATTGGGAATACGGGAGAGTTCAGCACCGTAGATATACTCGCCATCGAATATATAACCGGGTGAATAGCCGTTGTAGTTACCATTGTCGGAAGTTGTACCGCCACGGTAGTTGAAGCCCTGAAGCCACTCGTAGTTGATTGAGCCGTCATCACCGAGCACACCGTAGCTTGCTCTAAGCTTAAGCTGACTTACGAAGCCTTCCGGGTCAACGCTCTCCTGCCACCATTTCTCCTGAGCGATACGCCAGCCGGCAGATACGGAGGGGAAGAAGCCCCAGCGGTGACCTTTGGCGAATTTTGAAGATCCGTCATAACGGAACTGTGCCTCGATAAGGTAGCGGTTGTCGTAGTCGTAGTTCACACGGCCGATGAACGCGCGGTTGCCGAAGTCATAAAGATCGCCGAGACCGGTGTTCATAGAACCCACCTGGCCATCCTCAACGCCTGCGAGAAGGTAAGGAACGGAGAAGGCGAGGTCACGGTATGCGTAGAAGTTGTCGCCGTGGCGCTCTGTCGATTCATAACCTACCACCACGCCTACATTATGAACATCAGCGAATGTGCGGAGATAGTTAAGAGTGATCTGGGTCATGAACTGGCTCTTGTCGTAGAACTCACGACGCATGTTGGAGGGTGATGTCTCAGAGAATATCTTTGAGGTGTAGCTGCCGTCTGCCTCGTTGTAGGCATACTGGGTAAACTCCTTCTTATAGATCTCGTTGTTGTCGAGAGTGTAGTCGTAGCTGATGAGAGCTTTGGCAGAGAGACCCTGGAGAACCGATGTGTAGGCACCGAAATCGACGTTGATGGCACCACTTGACTGGAACATCTTGCGGCGAAATTTACGATAGCCGGAGTAGTCGCTGGTCATCATGGCCACTGTGTTCTTCTCCAGGTCAAGACCTGCATAGTTGAGCATTGTGCGCTCGGGATCGGCATAGGCGGGATGAAGCACACCCTGGCTCCAGTAGTTACGGATGATATCCACAGAGCTGTAGTAAGGTGTGTTGCGGTTGTCGGCCATAGCCGAGATATTGAGGTCGAGCTTGATACCCTTCCAGATCTCTGTAGAGAGATTGCTGCGGAGGTTCATCTTGTCGTAGTTGAGGTCGCCCGACTTAAACATACCCTCCTGATAGAGGTAGCCGAGGCTGGCGAAATATTTGGTCTTCTCGTTGCCGCCGCTCACGCTCACGTCGTGCTGAGTCTGAGGCGACCATGAGGCGATAACCTCACCGTTCCAATCTGTCTGGGTGCGTGTGCCGTTAAGGAAAGCGTCAAAATCCTCCTGACCGTAAGAGATCTGGCCGCCGTTGATGTTGTTACGGGATTTCTCATTCCAGATGGTCATGGCGTCGATTGCGCTGGCGAGCTTCGGCATTGATTTGGGCTTCTGGATGGTGAAGGAGCCGTTGTAGCTCACTTTAGCTTTGCCAACCGCACCTTGCTTTGTGGTCACGAGCACTACGCCGTTTGCAGCTCTCACACCATAGATGGCAGCCGCGGCATCCTTAAGCACCGACACATCCTGAATGTCGTTGGCATTGAGGCGCTGGAAATCCTCCACTGTGCGGGGCACACCGTCGATCACCACGAGGGGTGAACCCATACCACGGATATCGAAGTTGTTGTTATAGGTGCCAGGCTCGGCACTCTTCTGCCATACACGCACGCCCGGGATCTTACCGGTGAGCATGTTCTGAGGGTTCTCGTTGTTGGTCTTGAGCATGGCATCGCCCTTAAGTTCCGACACCGCACCGGTGATCGAACCTCTGCGCTGCACACCATAACCCACTACCACCACTTCGTCGAGCGCCTCGCTGCTTGTGCTGAGCACGAAGTTGATCTCTGTGCGCCCTTTCACGGCCTCCTCCTGAGGATTATAGCCAATGTAGCTCACTACGAGCACTGCGTCGGAAGGGGCATTGAGCACATATCTGCCGTCAATGTCGGTGGCCACACCTACTGTGGTGTTCTTCACCATAACCGTCGCTCCGATAAGGGGCTCGTTGTCGGTATCTGTCACTGTACCTCTTACTGTCAGCGTCTGCTGGGCGGAAGCTCCTATGGCCGAGAGGGCCGTAAGCACCATTGCCAACAAAGCCGGCAGAAGGTTTCTTTTGGTTAAATTTGAAAGCATAGTATAAGGATGTTGATTAGTTAGTTCTTCTTGAGTTCATGGGAAGCAAGCACTGCATACTCGGCTGCATTTACGAATGTGAACATAGCCTCGGTGTCGTTCTTGCTACGGTCGCGGTTCCATCCGGAAAGAAGATTCACGGGAAGCATATCTTTCTCAAGGAAGTTTGCGTAGCCATAGTCGAGATTGGTCTGGAAAGCTTTCAGACATTCGGCCGCCGCTACATTCTGACCGTAAGCCTCGGCATAAGCGCGCATAAGCACTCCGTTAAACCAGGGAGAGAAGCCGGTGAGATCGAATGAATAATAACCTGAAAGAATTGAGCCCAACTTTGCAAAATGATTGAAGCTTGTGGTCGTGAGGCTCTTTACATCGGCTGCATAGTCGGCGTTGCCGGTAGCTTCAGCGAGAGCGGCGGCTCCGGAGAGCATTGTGCCGGTGTTGTAGCTGAAATAGTTGCCGGTGGCTCCGGTGACAGGATTATTTATTCTGTATCTTACGCCATCGATCTCCTCGTAATGTATGGTGTTGTCGGCACCGAGCATATCATAATACACACCTTCCGAAGCGTTGTAGAGTGTGCTCTTCTGCCAGTCGTAGATCTTTCCGGCCATCTTCAGATAGTAGTCTGATTTATTCTCGGTCACCTCTACCCTCTTCTTGTCTGGCTGGATAATCTTATAGGTGATCTGATCACCCTTTCCTTTATAGATATCGCTGAGCCATACGAGAGGGCTGATCATCGGGCCGTTGCTGCAGGAGTGTTTGGTGCCATAGCCGGGACCCCAGGTGATTCCACCGTTCTCATTGCCGTTGGCATCGAGAGTGCAGTCCCAACCGTCGAGCACATAAGAGGCAAGATATTCCGCCTTCTTAAGATAATCGGCATTATCCGTGATAAGATAAGCCTCAACCAATTCTCTCACGAGCCATTCCTGGTCGTCATACACATTGAGCACTCCGGTGACATCGGCCGTACCCTTTGATGATGCGCGGTTCACGGCGTATACTGTCCAGCTGTTGGTGCCGGTGTAAGACGTCAGCGAGAAGGTGCCTGCATAATATTCAAGATTCTCAACGAGATTGCCGAGCAGAGTCTTGTAGGTGTTCCAGTTGGCATCATAGAGAGCCGGTTTGCCGGAATCCTTGAGCTCCTTCATCGCCTTCATGGTGGCGTTGACGGCCTCAATGGCACTGGTGTACATCCAGACACTGCCAACCTCGCTTGAGCGAGAGCCTGTGTAAGGATTATATTTCCTTGCCATCTTCATCTCCTGCCCCTCGAAGTAGTTCTCCATGGCGGCGTTGATTATGGCTATCGATCTTTCAGTGTTTCTCTCCGCCACCGATTTTGTATCAGCAGGCTTATTTGGATTCTCCTGATTAGGTTTGTCCGGTTCGTTCTCGGAATTGTCAGAGCTGCAAGCCGAGAATGAGAGAAGCATCGATGTTGTCAGGAATATATTAAGAAGTTTCATGCTATTCAGTCGGTTTTAATCGGGCCCGGTCACTGCGGACCGGACCCTGATTATTGAATTATTCTATATCGATAGCATTAAGTGTGAGCTTGTTCTCATCGCCATTCTGCTCGCCGTTGTGAACGGAGATACAGATCATCACATCCTGTCCGTCAAACTCGGAGAGATCATATGTGAAGTGGCAGTAATCCTCACCGCTCTTGAACTTCCAGCAACCGTCGTCGGCAGCGGAGGCCTCAGCA
>CAMWZE010000058.1 GCA_947178685.1 uncultured Porphyromonadaceae bacterium | reverse complement strand
CCTTAACCATTATGTCGCGCTCTACTCCGGCCTTTGCAAGGATTGCGTTTGCTGCGCTACGGCCGATGCCGTAGATATATGTCAAGGCAATTTCTCCTCTTTTGTTCTGCGGCAAATCTACGCCGACAATTCTTACTGCCATATTATTGTTTTATGATTTTTTGCAAAGATACAAAAATTATCCTTGACGCTGTTTAAATTTGGGGTTCTTCTTGTTGATTACGTATAATCTTCCTTTGCGGCGCACGATCTTGCTGTCGGCTGTGCGCTTCTTTACGGATGCTCTAACTTTCATATGGGGTGTTTTCTTTTTTATTTGTATCGGAAAGCGATACGTCCCTTGCTCAGATCATAGGGGCTCATCTCTACCCTTACCTTGTCGCCGGGAAGTATCTTGATATAGTGCATTCTCATCTTGCCGGAGATATGGGCTGTTATCTCATGCCCGTTCTCAAGCTCTACCTTGAACATCGCATTGCTCAAAGCCTCGAGAATTACACCGTCCTGTTCGATTGCAGCTTGTTTAGCCATAAGTCTTTCTTTTCAGTTTGGATATTGTTTACTCTTCAGCCTTAACCACCGGTGCTGATCCGGATGTCAGTCCTAACACTTCATCTATATATTTGAAGGTCGTTAGGATCTCCGGCTCCTCCGGGGTAATCAGGATTGTATGCTCATAATGGGCAGATGGCTTGCGGTCTCTCGTGCGACATTCCCATCCGTTACTTTCTATAACAGTGTTCTTGCTGCCGAGATTTATCATCGGCTCAATGCATATACACATACCCGGCTTCAATACCGGACCGATTCCCCTGCGTCCGAAATTCGGAACTTCAGGATCCTCGTGCATGCTCTTGCCAATGCCGTGACCACACATCTCTCTTACCACACTATAGCCGTTGCGCTCGCAATAAGTCTGTACGGCATTGGAGATGTCTCCTACTCTCTTGCCTCCTCTCGCTGCCCTGATTCCCTCATAAAGGGATTCTTTGGTAATCTTGAGGAGTCGTGCCACTTTCTCATCGATATCTCCAACGGCAAACGTATAACACGTATCGCCATTGAACCCGTCAAGTTCCACAACACAATCTGTGCCTACTATATCTCCTTCGCGGAGTTCATAGCCCGAGGGAAATCCATGCACTACTGTCTCATTGACCTCGATGCACAAGGTCCCCGGGAATCCGTGATAACCCAGGCAAGCGGGTTTACCCCCGTTGTCGAGGATAAACTCTCTTGCTATGTTATCGAGCTTACGGGTGGTGACGCCGGGCTTCACCCATTTCGCCACCTCTCCGAGCGTTCGGCTTACGAGGTCGCTCGCTTTGCGAACTTTCTCAATCTCTTCGGCTGTCTTGATATAAATCATTATCTATTTGAAGCTGACTTATAGTTAAAAAGCTCCTTGACCTGTGGTGCGTCCCTTGATGCGGCCGTCTTTCATCAGGCCGTCATAGTGACGCATCAACAGATGACCTTCCACGATTCTCAACGTGTCAAGAATAACACCAACCATAATCAGAAGCGAAGTGCCTCCGAAGAATGCTGCAAACTGACGGTTGAGACCACATATATGTGCGATTGCAGGGAGAATGGCAACGATGCCGAGGAAAATCGAACCGGGAAGAGTGATTCTTGACATGATTGAGTCAAGATACTCGATAGTCGGCTTTCCGGGCTTAATGCCGGGAATGAAGCCATTGTTGCGCTTCATATCCTCTGCCATCTGTGCCGGACGCACGGTTATAGCGGTATAGAAGTAGGTGAAAGCTACGATCAGTATGAAATACACGAAGTTATACCAGAAACCGTAAAGGTCGGTCAGTGCTCCGAAAAAGCCTGTGTGCTCAGGCGAGAAGCCTGCAAGTGTCACAGGGATGAACATGATAGCCTGGGCGAAGATGATGGGCATAACGCCGGCTGCGTTCACTTTCAGAGGAATATACTGGCGTGCACCGCCATACTGCTTGTTGCCTTGGATGCGCTTTGCATACTGTACGGGCACTTTACGTGTACCCTGCACAAGAAGCACTGCGCCGGCAATAACCGCTACAAGAATGATAAGCTCTACAAGGAAAATCACGAGACCACCACCTGCTGAGTTCATCAGTCGTCCGGTAAACTCCTGGATAATCGCCTCCGGGAAACGAGCCATGATACCGATAAGGATGATGAAGGAGATGCCGTTGCCGACACCCTTCTGATCTATCCTCTCACCAAGCCACATGATAAACATTGAGCCTGCGGCGAGCACGATGGTCATGAAACATATTGTCCAGAAGCCCATCTCTACATAGCCTCCTGCAGCTCTAACCTGATATTGAAGGTTCATGAGATAAGCAGGACCTTGGAGCAGAAGGATAATGACTGTGAGATAGCGGGTGTACTGATTGAGCTTCATTCGTCCGCTCTCCCCTTCCCTCTGCATCTTCTGGAATGCCGGGAGCACCATACCCAAAAGCTGAATCACGATCGAAGCCGTGATGTAGGGCATGATACCTAAGGCAAAAATAGATGCCTGAGAGAATGCACCACCCGAGAACATGTCGAGCAGCTGCATGAGGCCATCAGAAGTGAAGTTCTTCAGCGCCATGAGTGCGTCGGGATTGATTCCCGGCAACACTACATAACATCCAAAGCGGTAGATGATCACAAGAAGAAGGGTAATCCCTATCCTCTTGCGCAGATCATCAACACTCCAGATATTCTTTATTGTCTGTGTAAATCCCATTTTTATTAGTTTTTGCTAACGGTTCCACCTGCGGCTGTGATTGCCTCTTCTGCCTTCTTAGAGAAAGCATCGGCACTAACCTCGATGGCGCGGCTCAAAGAACCGTTACCGAGGATTTTTACCTGCACGTTCTTGGGAACGAGACCGGCTGCGCGAAGGTCGGATACCGTTATCTTTGTGAGGTTCTGGGCTGTTGCCAGAGCTTCGAGTGCATCAAGGTTGATAGCCTTGTACTCTACTCGGTTGATATTCTTGAAACCGAATTTCGGCACTCTACGCTGGAGAGGCATCTGGCCACCCTCGAAGCCCACTTTGTGGCTATAACCGGAGCGAGACTTAGCTCCCTTATGACCACGTGTTGATGTGCCACCGTAACCGGAACCCGGGCCACGGCCGATTCTCTTATTCTTCTTGTTGCTGCCGGGGGCAGGTTTAAGATTATGTAATTCCATGCGTTTGCTAAACCAATTAAATGTTTGTGACTTCTACAAGGTGATGAACGGCCTTTACCATACCACGGATTGAAGGGGTGTCTTCCATCACTACTGTGTGGTTCATCTTTCTAAGTCCGAGCGCATCAAGTGTACGCTTCTGTACTGCCGGACAGTTGATGCGGCTTTTGATCTGCTTGATTGCTATCTGTGCCATGTCTTTTCTTATTTGCCTGTGAACACTTTCTCTACCGCCACACCACGGTTCTGAGCCACCTGCGCCGGGCTACGGAGCTCATCGAGAGCTGCGATAGTTGCCTTTACAAGGTTGTGGGGGTTGGATGAACCCTTGCTCTTTGCAAGGATATCAGTGATACCTACACTCTCAAGAACGGCACGCATAGCGCCACCGGCCTTAACACCGGTACCCTCGCTTGCAGGCTTCAGGAAGATGCGTGATCCACCGAATTTAGCGCTCTGCTCGTGAGGAATAGTGCCTTTGTGCACCGGAACCTTGATAAGGTTCTTCTTGGCAGTCTCAACCGCCTTGGCGATAGCTGCTGTCACCTCATTGGCTTTGCCGAGGCCCCAGCCGATAATTCCGTCTTCATTGCCCACTACTACAATGGCAGCAAAGCTGAAAGCACGACCACCCTTGGTAACCTTGGTCACACGGTTGATGGCCACAAGACGGTCTTTCAGTTCCAAATCATTTGTAGATTTAACTCTATTATTTCTCTTTGCCATGATTTTCGCTTAAAATTTAAGACCGGCCTCGCGTGCTGCATCGGCCAATGATTTTACTCTGCCGTGGAAGAGATAGCCGTTACGGTCGAATACAACTGTAGTAATGCCATTCTCCATAGCCTTCTTAGCAATCGCTGCGCCTACCTTGGCAGCAACCTCTATCTTTGTGCCGCCCTCAAGGCCTTTCGATGATGCGGCTACAAGTGTGCGGCCTGCAAGATCGTCGATAAGCTGTACATAGATTCCTTTGTTGCTGCGGAACACACTCATGCGGGGACGCTCTGCTGTTCCGGAGATCTTGCCGCGGATGCGGGTCTTGATCTTATTTCTTCTTGCTATCTTGGATATCATTTGTCTTCCTTAGTTTAATTATTTAGCGTTAGCAGACTTGCCACTCTTGCGGCGGATAATCTCGCCCACAAACTTAATACCTTTACCCTTGTAAGGCTCGGGCTTGCGGAGAGAGCGGATCTTTGCGCATACCTGACCGAGAAGCTGCTTGTCGGAGCTCTCCAGGAGGATGAGCGGATTCTTGTTACGCTCTGTCTTGGCCTCTACTTTCACCTCTTTAGGAAGCTTGATATAAATAGCATGAGAGAAGCCCAACGACAGTTCCAATACGTTGTTGTTGGCCGACGCTCTGTAACCTACGCCGACGAGTTCCATCTCCTTCTTGTAGCCCTCTGACACGCCCACTACCATGTTGTGGATCAACGCGCGGTAAAGACCATGCATAGCACGGCTCTGACGCTCGTCGTCCGGACGCTTGATCAGAAGATGATTGCCATCCTGCTCAACGGTGATAACAGGATTGATCTCCTGTGAGAGCTCTCCCTTGGGACCCTTCACAGTTACTACATTGTCTTTTACCTGTACAGTTACTCCGGCAGGTATCTCAATGGGTGCTTTACCAATTCTTGACATTTCGAGTACCTCCTTCTATTAATATACGTAACATAATACTTCACCGCCGATCTTGCGATCTTTGGCCTCTTTGTTGGTCATTACACCATGGCTGGTGCTCAGAATGGCGATGCCAAGTCCGTTCAATACACGGGGCATATCCTTATAGCCCGTATACTGACGAAGACCCGGACGCGACACACGGTGGAGGTTCTTGATAGCGCTCACCTTGTCGACCGGATCATACTTGAGGGCGATCTTGATTGTGCCCGAAGGAGTGGGTCCCTCAACAAACTTGTAGTTGAGGATGTAGCCCTGCTCGAAAAGGATTTTGGTGATCTCCTTTTTCATTTTTGAAGAGGGAATCTCCACCACACGGTGGCCCGCATGGATGGCGTTTCTCAATCTCGTCAAATAATCTGCGATTGGATCAGTCATTTTTTTGATTGTTAAATTGATTCAGATTTTCCGAACAATATTTAATTATCTCTCAGTTTATCATGTTGTCCGCGGCCCTCCGGCCCCGGATTTTACAATGATTGGAAGCTCCTCCGAAATTAATCATTTGTTTCGGAGGGGCCACCAATTCATATAACGTACAGTTTCCTGTTTTATTGTTACCAGCTTGCTTTCTTTACACCCGGAATAAGGCCGGCAGACGCCATTTCACGGAACTGAATTCTGGAAATGCCGAACTGACGCATGAATCCTTTGGGACGACCGGTGATTACGCAACGGTTGTGAAGACGCACCTTTGAAGCATTCTTGGGAAGCTTCTGAAGCTTTGTAAGTGCCTCATAGTCAATGTTGCCTTCTGCATCTGCCAAGGCAGCCTTCTTAAGGGCAGCTTTCTTCTCTGCATATTTCTCAACCAGCTTCTGGCGCTTCACCTCGCGGGCTTTCATTGATTCTTTTGCCATAGCTAATTATTTTTCGTGTTTGAAGGGAAGACCGAATTTTTTCAGAAGTGCAAAGCCCTCTTCATCTGTCGGGGCTGAAGTCACGAAGGTGATGTTCATACCCTGAAGCTTCGGTACATTGTCGATATTGATCTCAGGGAAGATGATCTGCTCCTGGATGCCGAGTGTGTAGTTGCCACGGCCGTCAAGCTTGGAGTTGATGCCCTTGAAGTCACGGATACGGGGCAGAGCCACCTTCACGAGTCTTTCAAGGAACTCATACATCTTCTCTCTACGGAGAGTAACCATAGCGCCGATAGGCATCTTCTTACGAAGCTTGAAGTTGGAGATATCCTTCTTCGAGAGAGTGGGAACTGCCTTCTGGCCTGTGATGGCTGTAAGCTCGTTGATCGCTGTCTCGATGAGTTTCTTGTCCTGAGTGGCAGCGCCGAGACCCTGGTTGATCACGATCTTCTCAAGGCGGGGCACCTGCATCGACGATGAATAGTTGAACTCCTTCATGAGTTCGGGAGCTATTCTCTCTTTGTATTCTTTACCAAGTGTTGTTTCGCTCATTACTTAATCTCCTCTCCTGATTTCTTAGAATAACGCACTCTCTTGCCAGCCTCGTCGAGGCGACGGCCGATGCGGGTCGGTTTACCTGTTTTGGGATCGATCACATTCAGGTTTGAGATGTGAACGGGAGCCTCTATCTTCACAATACCTCCCTGAGGATATTTAGCGTTGGGCTTCATGCTCTTGGAGACAATGTTGATTCCCTCCACGAGTGCACGCTGCTTTGCTACCTGCACTTCGAGCACACGGCCGGTCTTGCCTTTGTCGTCGCCGGCGTTGACATAAACCGTGTCACCCTTCTTTATATGGAATTTTGCCATGTTTCTTCTTAATTTTTAAGTCTTGACATTAAAGCACCTCGGGCGCGAGCGACACAATCTTCATGTTTGTGTTACGGAGCTCACGGGCAACGGGGCCGAAAATACGGGTGCCGCGGATTTCACCGGCATTGTTAAGCAATACACAGGCGTTGTCGTCGAAGCGGATATAGCTGCCGTCGGGACGACGGATCTCTTTCTTCGTACGAACTACCACAGCCTTTGACACTGTGCCTTTCTTCACATCGGAAGAAGGGATCGTGCTCTTCACGGTCACAACAATGATGTCGCCAACCGATGCGTAGCGACGGCCTGTGCCGCCGAGCACGTGGATGCAGAGAGCCTCTTTGGCTCCACTGTTGTCAGCTACTGTAAGACGTGATTCGGTCTGTATCATAATTACTTAACTTTTTCAATGATTTCCACAAGTCTCCATCTCTTCGTCTTGCTCAATGGGCGGGTCTCCATCAGACGAACGGTATCGCCGATAGAGCACTCGTTGTTCTCATCATGAGCATGATACTTCTTTGTCTTATTGACAAATTTTCCATAGATCGGGTGCTTCTCTTTCCACTTGATCTCGACCGTGATGGTCTTGTCACACTTGTTGCTCGAAACAACCCCAATTCTTTCTTTTCTCAAATGACGTTTTTCTTCCATTTTTCTTAAATACTTTTTGGGATCAGTTGTTTACTACCGGAGCTGCAAGCTCCTTCTCGCGCAACACAGTCTTCATGCGTGCGATCTCTCTGCGGTCTTTGGTGATCTTGGAGGGATCGGCTACGGGAGATATCGCGTGCGCTACTTTCAATTCACGATAAGCCTTCTCTGCAGCCTCAATAGCGGCCTTCAGTTCCTGAACGCTTAATTCCTTGATTTCTTCCTTTTTCATTTCTTTTTATTTATCTTATTTCAGAGGATATACTCCAAGGAGGAATGGCCTCCTTGAAGTATAACGTGAAAATTCTGATTTTATTAGACGTTCTGGCTGGGATCGTAGTCGCGGCGCACCACAAATTTTGTGATTACCGGAAGCTTCTGAGCAGCGAGACGGAGTGCCTCCTTCGCGATGTCATAGCTTACACCCTCAACCTCAATAAGAATACGTCCCGGAGTCACAGGCGCAACGAACCCCTCGGGGTTACCCTTACCTTTACCCATACGCACCTCGGCTGGCTTCTTGGTGATGGGTTTGTCGGGGAAGATTCGTATCCAGATCTGACCCTGACGCTGCATGTAGCGGGTCACTGCCACACGGGCAGCCTCGATCTGACGGCCGGTGATCCATTTAGACTCAAGTGTCTTGATGCCGAACGAGCCGAAGGCAAGCTGGTTGCCTCTCTGGGCCTCAACTATCATGCGGCCCTTCTGCGAACGGCGATATATGGTCTTCTTAGGTTGT
>CAMWZE010000057.1 GCA_947178685.1 uncultured Porphyromonadaceae bacterium | reverse complement strand
AACTTCACTCTTCCAGGGGAAGTTTTCCACTGTCCGCTTGACACATTTATCTTTGGTAATTGGGGTGATCTCGAACATGTAGGTATTATGGGTAAACTTCCATCTGAAATTAAAATGGCCAAAAATACCTTGAAGTATCTAGACATTGAAGGCACAGCCCTTTCTGAATTATGTGAAGAGCTGGCAGATTTGACTCAGCTTGAGAAATGTATTTTAACATATAATCGATTATCCGGTAGAGTTCCTGACTACATTGGGGATATGTGTGCGAAAGTAGACTTATCATATAATCACTACACCGAATTTAATTGGCGACAGGTTATTGAAGGGAAGAATATACCGAATCTCTACTGGAACTATATCAACAATGAAATACCTCCTGAATTGAAGGAATTTCCCTTCCCCAAAGAAATTGTGTGGATGCTCAAATCGCAAAATATACCTAAATAGGCTCACGAAGGCTTTATCATCCCTTTCATATCTATTAGATAGTCTTCCCTGTTGCGATTTAAAATTATTAAAGCAGCCACTGTCCTCCCTCCTCTATCTTGGAGACTTATATTTTTAGAGAAGTGCTCTTGAAATATTTGTCTATCTATCAGAACTTTCTTATATTCCCAAAACTAAATCTAAACCATGCATTATGAAAAAAACTATCATTTATGTGAGCTTTTTTCTTGGCTTATTCCTTATTGCCTGCCAGGAAGATGGAGCGCCACTTATCAATCAGTCTGACTCCAAGTTCTCTCTTCACTCCACAACCCGTGCCACTCTCCCCTCTGAGTCCTTGTCCATTACCAATCCCGACCTCATATTCGATTGGGAGAACTGTACTGAGATAACACTAAATACCATGGGAAATGGGATAATTCAAAAGAGAGTGTCCACACCATGGAACCCCTATCTCTCTTCTACAGCCCTTCCTGATGAATTCTGTAAAGACATAAAACGGGAAGATGGGTGGACCATGCTTTTCCATACATTTGAAAAGGAGGGGAAGAATGAACGGATGAATTATATGTGTTTCTATAATCTGTTTACTGGATACCTTAAAGTTTTTTATTACAATGAAACAACATCCACTATATCCAATATGGTTTGGACGATGAATCCGACTAATAGTAAATTCAACAATCATTCAATTTTTGAAATTCCCACGCTTCTTACCCCCATAGACAAAGAGGCTATTAATAATTCAGTTTCAGAAAAAGAAAAAGAATTAATAATATCCAATGCCGTAATTAATGATAAGCTTACACACGGCTGGAACGGCTTTCAGCTCCAAATATCAAGGTATCAAGAATTTCCTTTAGATTTAGAGATCAACACAGGTGCTTACGGTCAGATAATTACAGAATACAATTTTAATGGAATATCTCAATCTGATCTCCAGGGGACGATAACATCTGTATCATCAACCGATAAATCAATCCTTAACTCAGTATCTCAATTAGGCACTGACGCTTCTAAAAAAGTGCTTAATAAATTAGAGGAAAAAATCTGGAAAGATAACGCACCTACCGGTATTGGGAAACTTATGGTGGATGCTACGAAAAGTCTGATTTCCGGACAAATTGGGAAGGCCCTTAAGCAAGGTATAAAATTCCTATTCAGAAGAAGTATGTGGAATGAGACTAATTATCAGGTCTCAGACATAAGACTCTCCCAATCAGGTACCATAACAGTGGATGGGAAATCCACCTCCGAAGTAAGTATTCCAGGAGATAATCTTAAGTTCAATTTGCATAATATGCTGGTGAAAAGGAATGATCTTAACACTTCTGTTATAAGTCCGGATTGGGACAGTTCCAATTTTAAAGGGTTAGGAACTTGGACCTTAGATTCCTATCCAATAGTGTATTATAATCCTGTCACAAGATTTATACCAACTGTAGTGTCCGGGGGGGCTGGAAGTGAGAGCGTGATAGAAGGATATGCCGCATTCCCGGCCATAGAGGATTATGAACTTGATGTTAGGTTCAATCCTATGATCGAACCGTATATAGTGGATTACGATGTGGATGTCGACTTTGCGGAGACAGATCTATTTAATGACAACGATGATTCAACCAGTCGGATTCGTCCTCAGAGCATTGCTACTCAGCTGACCGATCATGTATACTATATGTCTACCCATCAGGAAATATTATTTATGAGGGTAAATATGGGGGGTAAGAGCTTTGACAAAAATCTGGAATGGTATTACCAATGGGATGATCCCGGTAATCGATGTACAGTCGCTTTCGTGACAGTCAGCATGAAGGTGAATTATTGCGGGAAGGAACAGACTATATGCGAGACTCGTGCATATCGAACAGAGAGCCGGTTAGCCGATGGAGTGTTCTATCCCCCTCATTATAATCATTATAATCTAGGATTATTAAATAATCTTGATATACGTACTCTTTCAAGATCTTACTTGGGAGACATCCCGGAAACTTTTAAGCCATAATGGAATATAAGTTTCCATTTAGAGAATTGTAGTATGTAAGTATAATGTTATTAATATTCTATATATGAAGTATTTTTTATTATCTATCGTCATTTTCTTTTGCATTATTGGTATTGCATCTTGCAGTGATGACGGACCAAACTACACACCGGAAAACGCTCCAATCTGCCCTGAAGACAGCATCGCATACATGGATTTCTTTAATGCCCTCAATCTAAAATATAATACTACCAGTCCTAATATGTTCATATTCCATGTATGGAAGTATGTGGAGTTTGAATATGATGAGACTACTCGATACAGACATATTGCCAGGATCACGGTCTTTCGAGAGAAGGCTGCCCAATATGCAGACTCAATACCCTCTTCGATAGGCAAACTAAGTCATCTTAGGCATCTTGAGCTTTGGTATATGAAATTCAATAAAAACTTCACTCTTCCAGGGGAAGTTTTCCACTGTCCGCTTGACACATTTATCTTTGTAAGCAGTCTTAACAGTGAGAATGGTATTATGGGGAAACTTCCATCTGAAATTAAAATGGCCAAAAATACTTTGAAGTATCTGAATATTCAAAGTACAGCACTTTCTGAATTATGCGAAGAGCTGGTAGAATTGACTCAGCTTGAGAAATGTGATTTATCAAATAATCAATTATCCGGTAGAGTTCCTGACTACATTGGCGATATGTGTGGAAAGGTAGACTTATCTTACAATTACTATACTGAATATAATTGGCGACAGGTTATTGAAGGGAAGAATGTTCCGAGGCTCCACTGGAACTACATCAACTATGAAATACCTCCTGAAGTGACCATCCCTCAAAATATTAGGACAATGCTCAAATCGCAAAATACACCTAAATAGGCTCAGGAAGACTTTATCATCCGTTTCATATCTGACAACCATACTTCCGTCTCCGTTTAAATAATGACGACACCGATTAAAAAACAAGTCCGGCGAAGATAGATCTCTTCGCCGGACTATGACCTGCAAAATCAAGCTACAGTCTACAGATCAAATGCCGTAGTTATTTACACCTCGACACTTATACTATTTCTTATTCACAGTTTCAAGGAGCGTTTTGGTATAGAGATCATGGTCGCGGAAATCGGGGCGACCTTGTATCTTACCCTCACGGTCTACTAAGATATAGTAAGGTATGCCATCTACGTCAAACTGATTACGCATAGCATCTGCCTGCTTCGCTGTGATACGGTAATGCTCACCCTTTATTTTCGGTATCATATTGACATAAAGATTCATCGGCGACGACTCATCGGCCACGTATACAAACACAATGTCCGGATTGTTGAAGAGAGTCTCCTTAAGTGGTTCATTAGCGGCAATCGCAGCCTTACAAGGTGAACACCATGTATTCCACAGGTCAACCATAACCACCTTATCCTTATATGCGGCCGCAATCGTTTCAATCACCTTATCACCAGGAAGATCAGCCGGAAGCTGATTGATCATGCTCACGGCATCGTCAAAACGCTTCTGAGCCGCATTGCGGATATTGTCGACAGAGCTTGCGAAGAACGGATTTGAATAAGCCGCAAGAGTGGCCATTCGGGCAGAGTCAGTGCGACACTCCGAAGCCTCCTTAGCGGCCAGCTGGTAATCGGAAATAATGCCGAGAAGAGTGCCATTGGCACCCTTGGCGCTCCAATCAACTCCGTTGAGAGAGGTGCTGATCTCCAGACCCCCTTTGAGCAAAGCCTCACTGTCGGCATCTATTGCAGCCACAACTGCCGCATAGTCTGCATCATCAAGTTTGTTGACCATAGAGTCCCGTTGTATATTATATTCTCCGGGATGAGTCATCATATAACTGCTGCGGTTGATCATCTCACGCATCGACATGAAGCCAAGCACAGAATTGAGCAACGCTCCCTCCTCAATCACACGCGCCTCATCCGAAAGAGATGTGTCGGTCGCCAAGGAATCTTTCATCTCCTTATACTTCCCTATCACGGCCTGTGAATATTCCTGACCCGGCATATCATATCTCACAAAATCGGGCATGAACATGTTCAGACTGTACTTGGGTAAATAGTTATACATAACACTGTTGAGAGCGGCATACTTACCCGTTGTAGACACAGAATCAGGATAGATAGTCACATCTATAGTCTCTCCGGGTGCTATACGCACTGAACCGTATCTCTCATCAGAACTACTGCTCATCATATTGAGAACAGCATCACCGTTGAGGTCAAAGGTTAACGACAATGAACCGTCAGCACCTACCGGCGTGGGAGGCAATTCGTTGAGTCCGTCATAACCATAAACGAAGGCATCCAGATAACCGTTGCTTACAGAATCATACTCTGCAAATTTAATATTCACCACTGTCTCTCCGGAGGCATAAGAGGGCTGAGATGAGCCGGCATCGTGATTTCCGCCACATGCCACGGCCAACAATGCCATTGAGACTACGCTCCATGATAAGGTCTTTTTCATATCTTTTATTGATTAATTATTCCGAATAAGTACAAGTCTCACAACTTCATCAAGCTATTATGCAATATCAATCATGGAAGTAATCACGAAAGGATACATAACAGCCCATCAAGAGCCGATTGATCCGGATGTAGTCTGAGCTTCTACGAAAGATACGAAATAAGGCTCAAAAGGTATACAATAAATTACGTCATAAAAATATCCTCACCGCCCCGTAATCAATATTCACACTGCGGGGTTACGAATAAATATACCAGTGGTCATCCATAAGCAACAGTAAAATCCAGGCAGAGTCAGGAAGAGATTTACGCAACATAAGAATAAGCCGGGCCTTGCGTTTCTTGACCGTGATTTCTGCCACTCCAAGACGTGCCGCTATCTCTGAATTCTTCAATCCTTTCCCAAAGCTTAGCTCAAGCAGTTCTCGCATATCAGGTGGCAAATCGTCAATGGCCCTATAGAGCCGGTTTAATGTCTCCCGGTGGATATAATCAAGAAGCATATCCTCATGCAAATCAGAAGAATTTCTAACATACTCCGTATAGTTGCCCGCCGCATTATCGGAGCGGAACACTGAAATGGCCTGATTGCGTATACACGTCAGTATAAATGCTTTCCACTGTCCGGCCGATTCAAACCGCTCTCGGTTGCGGTAAGCTTTCTCCACTGCGTTCTGCACACAGTCTTCAGCCATCAGAGCCATATGTCCGGGCAGACACGAGGAGGCATAGAGAAGCATATCCCTATACATATTATCATAGAAGGGAGCTATGTCACCCTCTATAAACCGTCTGTAAGACAACTCTGATGTTTTGGAGTCTACCATTCTCTGATTTTGAAGTTATCAGTGTCTAACTGATAGATAAAACCGATATGTTAAAACATTTCTGCAAAAGTAGTAATTTTCCAATAAGTATGCAAAAGGGTGTGAAATATCACATTCCACACCCTCTCCTTAAAGTATGAGAAATTCTTACTTACACTGTCTTATTCGATGATTTCAACGCACTACTTTCACAACTTTTGTGCCGCGCTTCTCAATGAAGATGCCCTTACCGGGATTCTCAACGCGACGTCCCTGAAGATCATAATATACCGGAGCGGCATCTTCAACACCGATCTCCCCTACCGCACCGGAGTCTCCCTCTTCCGGTGTGATTGCGCTCAAAGATGCTGTGCCATCTTCACTGGGAAGGAAATTGAATACATATGTGCCGGCGGTAAGAGTGCATTTCACCGGTTCCCCATTAGTCACGAGCATTGTGAAAGGCATGGTGTCATTAAGGTCATTGGCAATGAAAGAGGCCATATCGGAATTATAACCATACTTCACAGTCTCATCGGCCGACACCACTGCGAGCTCACACCCCTCCTTCACCTCGGCTGTAAGAGTGTAGGTGATAGTCTCGGAAGACACTGTCTCGCCTGTCTCTTCATCCTCATATTCCATTGTCTCAACCTTACGGCTGAACTTATTACCCTCTACAAGAGCGTTCTCTCCGTTAAGACCGACAAGATAATACTCCAGCTCATTATTAGGAGTCTGATTATCGGAAAGCAAGAATGAAATCATATTCATAGCTCCCATAGGCATGAAGGTAACATTGTAATAACCCGGAGTAAGGCTGCATTTCACAGCTTCACCGTCAGCTCCGAGGAAAGCCATCGGGGCATCATCCGTGACTTCCGGAGTCGAAGCTCCCATTATCGGATCAAGACCATAGCTCACACCATTACCGGAATCAAGCACTGTAAAGCCGGCCTCACATGTGCCTATGTAATACTTAGGAAGCACATAGCTCACTGTAGTTTCTCCGTCAGCCTCCTCCACATTCTTCACAAATCGGGATGACGCAGAGGCTTCTTCGGTGCCATTGAAGCCTATCAGATAAAAGCTCTCATCATCTTCATCAGCAGACAGTGATTTCAGCTGAAGTATCCAGTTGTCACCACCCATATCTCCATCAAGATCCTCAAACACAGCCATAGTGACGGTATACTCACCCGGTTTGAGATCATAATTCACAGCCGGTCCCCCCGCTGTAAGATAGATCATACTCTGGGTGTTGGTGAGATTGTTGGTTATGCCGAATTGATTTTCAGCGTTGAATCCAAGTGTAAATCCCTCGGGGCCGGCAATTGTCAAGGCTCCTGTGGCCTCTGTAACCTCAACACTGGCAATGCTCCAGCGCCAGATACCTTCATCGATATCCTCTTCATCTCGCTCGCCAAGAACGAAATGATTAGACTCGCTCTGCTCGGTCTCTCCATTGAGACCCATCAGATAAAAACTGCCCTCCGGCACAGCAGCACTCATCGAGGAGGCTGCAAGAAGCAACGATGCTGAGAAAAGTAAAGATTTTTTCATCCTGTTGTTATTAATGATTAGTTGTAATTACATTGAAAAACAGATCGGATTTACCCTTATGGGTATCACCTTTTTTATAGATACGCAAGTCTCTGAAAAAGGTATACCATAACTTAAAAAAAAATAAGCATTCTCCTGCAAGCAGATGTGTGTCTCTATCCACTGAGAAAAATATATCCATACACTGGTATACTATCAAGTCTTGATTGCGTATCATTAACAAAACCGGACATCAATCATTGAGTAGCTCCAACTTATAAAAATTTCATATATTATTCATTCTCAACTTATGAAACTAAAACATTTACTTCCCGCCGTTACATCGGCTCTCCTGTTGGCTGCATGTGGCTCCGGGGCAAATAAAAACGGAGTGGCTCTCGAAGGAACCCTCGCCACCGACAGCATCCGGGACTTTGTACTGTCGTATGCCGCTGACGGAGATATCCAGAATTACCGCTACATCAATATTACACGCGACGAAAAGGGCCATTTCGAGATAGCCGACTCCCTGATTCCGGCAGGGGGAGTGCATGCCACTCTCATGGCTGACGACCGCGGGTTCTTCGGGGTTTGGATAGAGCCCGGGAAAACTGCTGTTGCTGAAATTTCAGGCACTCCCTCAACCGGACTCAAAGTCAGCTATTCCGGTGACAACGCCGACGTAAACGATCTCTTCACAGACATCACCACCACCTACGACATTATGGTCTATACACCGCAGGATCCATCCGAGGCTATGAC
>CAMWZE010000056.1 GCA_947178685.1 uncultured Porphyromonadaceae bacterium | reverse complement strand
CCTACGCGGTTCTTGTCTACATTCTCATTTTCAAGACCTGAATTCTTGATGGCCTCGTCGGCTGCCACAAGGGCATACATCGCGTAGAGGTCAAGCTGGCGGGCTTTCTTACGGTCGAAATGATCGGCCGGATTGAAATCCTTCACCTCACATGCGAACTGAGTCTTGAATTTGGACGCATCGAAATGCGTGATGGGCCCCGCTCCGCTGACGCCCTCTACGGCGTTCTTCCACGTCGTCTCCGCGTCGTTGCCTATAGGAGTGAGCGCACCGAGTCCGGTTACTACAACTCTTTTTAATTCCATATCGGGAAAATGGTGGGATTGGTTTCTGATTAGTTCTGGTGAGACTCGATGTAAGAGATAGCGTCACCTACAGTTGTGATCTTCTCAGCGTCCTCATCGGGAATAGTGATGCCGAATTCCTTCTCGAACTCCATGATGAGCTCTACAGTGTCGAGTGAATCAGCGCCGAGATCTTTGCTGAACTCAGCTGCGGGTGTTACCTCGTTCTCGTCAACAGTGAGTTTGTCAACGATGATAGCCTTTACTCTTGAAGCTATATCTGCCATAACGTTTAAGAATTTTGTTGTTAAATAAAAGAATTTTCGTTGTTACAGAGTGCAAAGTAAAGGAAAAAAATCCATATACGGAAATAATTCAGCGATTTTTGCACTGAAATTTGATTTTTGTGCAAAAATAACCTCCGTTTTGGGCAATAATCCCGGTGATATGCTCAAATTCCTGACTCACGAGCCTATAATGCAAGTCGCTCCATCTCACGGAAAATCCGTAAGATGGAGCGGCTTCTATATGAAAATATCCGGTTGGGGATATATGGCGGGATTATTCCACTGTCCAGGTCTCGGACGTGCGCACAATCATGTCGCGGAGGTTGGCGAAGCCTTTCTTGGCCTTCACCTCAGCCACCTGAGCCTCTACGTCGGCCTCATAGCTGGGAGCCTCCACATCGCGGATCACGCCCAAAGCGAGGGGGAGATCATGGCCGTCCATGAGGGCGAGCTGACGGTGGAGGATGTCGTCTTCGGTGTGGGCGTCATGCACGAGCACATCGTCGATTGTATAGCCATCCTCGCCAACAGTCACTGCTTTCAGACGGAAACCGTCGCGCACAAGACCCTTCTCGTTCTCTTTTCCGAAGAGCATCTTCTCTCCCTGGCGCAGGGTGATGGTGCGCTCGGCACGCACCTCCTTGTCGGAGAGCCAAGTGTGTATGCCATGGTTGAAGATAACGCAGTTCTGAAGCACCTCCACTACGGCAGTGCCTTTGTGGCGGGCAGCAGCCACCATAATCTCGCGGGTGGTGTCGAGGGTGATGTCGAAGCCGCGTGCGAAGAATTTGCCACGCGCGCCAAACACCAGCTCAGCGGGGATGAAGGGATCCTCGGTGGTGCCGTAAGGTGATGATTTCGACACGAAGCCACGGTCGGAAGTGGGTGAGTACTGACCCTTTGTAAGACCGTAGATCTTATTGTTGAAGAGAAGGATATTGATGTCGATGTTGCGGCGCAACGCGTGGATGAAGTGGTTGCCACCGATGGCCAGGCCGTCGCCGTCGCCTGAGATCTGCCATACCGTGAGGTCAGGGCGGGCTGTCTTCACGCCTGTGGCGATGGCGGCTGCACGTCCGTGGATTGTGTGCATGCCATAGGTGTTCATGTAATAGGGGAGACGCGAAGAGCATCCGATGCCTGAGATCACAGCTGTGTCTTTAGGTGCGACTCCCACCTCGGCCATAGCCTTGTGGAGCACGTTGAGGATAGCGTGGTCGCCACATCCGGGGCACCAGCGCGCTGTCTGCTCGTTCTTGAAATCGCCGGCGGCGAAAGTCTGTTGCTTTATATCTTCCATAAGGTTATGCTTCTGCTATAAGGTTATTGACTCCGTCTACAATCTCTTTTACAAGGAAGGGCTGACCCTCGATCTTGTTGATGCGAAGAATCTCCTTGCCCGGCATCTGCATCTGCAGATAGTCGGCAAACATTCCGGTGTTGAGCTCGGCCACGATGATGCGGTCATATTTCTTGAGCGTCTCGAGAGCGTTCTTGGGAAGGGGATTGATATAGCGGAACTGAGCCATGGCCACGGGAGTGCCGGCCTTATTGAGCTCGGTGGCGGCTGTGAGGATATGGCCGTAAGTGCCACCCCAGCCCACGAGGATAGTCTTTGCATCGGGATCGCCCATCACCTGGAGCTCAGGGATGTCGTTGGCGATGCGGGCCACTTTCTCGCGACGTACGTTGACCATGCGTTCATGGTTGGGACCGTCAGTTGAGATCACGGAGGTGTTGAAATCTTTCTCAAGACCGCC
Source organism: uncultured Porphyromonadaceae bacterium (assembly GCA_947178685.1). The sequence continues at coordinate 5,883 of CAMWZE010000056.1, read as the reverse complement.
TACACGGTGCATGCCTTTCTCAGTGCCGGGGACAGCCCAGTAGCGTGCGTAAGTCTCGGCGTCACGGTCGAATGGTTTCCATCCATTCTCAAGTTGCTCAGCTGTTACGAAGTTGGGCTTGATTGTGGGGAAATCGTTCTCCTCCGGGATGCGGAATGCGGAGGAACCGTTGGCGATGAATGCGTCTGTGAGAAGCACAACGGGTGTCATATGCTCGATGGCGATACGGGCAGCCTCGAAAGCCATAGTGAAGCAGTCTGTGGGGCTTGCGGCGGCAAGCACGCAGAGGGGGCTTTCACCGTTGCGTCCGTAGAGAGCCTGCATGAGGTCGGTCTGCTCGGTCTTGGTGGGGAGGCCGGTAGAGGGGCCGCCACGCTGAACGTCAATAACCACGAGAGGGAGCTCAGCCATTACAGCCAGGCCGATACCCTCGCTCTTAAGGGCGAGACCCGGGCCGGAAGTGGTTGTCACGGCAAGATGGCCGGCATAAGAAGCTCCGATAGCAGAGCAGACACCGGCGATCTCATCCTCCATCTGGCATGCTTTCACGCCGAGGTCCTTGCGCTTTGCAAGCTCGTGGAGAATATCGGTGGCAGGAGTGATGGGGTAAGAGCCGAGGAACAGGGGACGTCCGCTCTTCTCGGAGGCCATGATGAGGCCCCATGCGGTTGCGGTGTTTCCGTTAACGTCGGTGTAAGTGCCGGGAAGGGCAGCCTCAGTCTCGATGCGGTAGGTAGGCATAGAGGCATGAGTGTTGTGGCCATAGTCCCAACCGGCGCGTATCACCTTCTCGTTTGCCTCATAGATAGCCGGTTTCTTGGCGAATTTGGCTTTGAGTTTGGCGAGCACCTTGTCGACGGGACGGTCGAGGAGCCAGCAGATAAGGCCGAGGGCGAGCATGTTCTTACACTTCATGATACTCTTCTGGTCCATTCCGGAGTCGGCAAGCGTGTGCTTGAGAAGAGTTGTCATTGGCACGAGCATGATGCGGGCCGGATCGATGCCGAGTTCGGTGACGGGATCGTCGGTGGAGTAAAGTGCCTTCTTGAGGTTTGCGGGGGTGAAAGAGTCACCGTCGCATATTATAATGCCGTCAGGCTTGAGATATTTGAGATTGGTTTTGAGGGCTGCGGGGTTCATGGCCACGAGCACGTCGGCACGGTCGCCGGGAGTGTGGACGTCTTTACCTACGCTGACCTGATAGCCCGACACGCCGCTGAGAGAGCCTTGCGGGGCGCGGATTTCGGCCGGATAATCCGGGAAAGTGGAAATCTGGTTTCCTTCACCGGCCGACACATTTGAGAAGATGTTGCCGGCAAGCTGCATACCATCTCCGGAGTCACCGGAAAAACGGACTACAACTTTGTCGAGAGTTTTGACATTGGTAGACTGTAGCATGATGTCTATAGGTTTAAGGGTGAATTTCGGTTGATCACTCTGTCTGTATGAATAAGTGCCACAAAATTAGTAAAAGTTTTATCATAGACAAAAAAAATTATAATCAATTTGACAAAATTCTTTTTTCAGGCTTAAAATAATCGGGAAACCCTCTGATTTTGGATTATTCATAGGGGTTTATACCTCTATATGCACTACAATATGCTATTTTTATACAAAAGTAGCTGCGCACAATTATTGATCATATCTCTGCTGTAATAATCATATCTCTGCTATCTCCTGCGGCGATATCCGCATCAGGATTTCAGTGATAAGATAATGAAGGGCGGCCGATTCACATCGCCCGCCCCCGGTGGTTGTGTATAATACTTGTCAAACTAAACTGTATGAATGTTTTAATATGCAGGAGCAGCCGAGAGCTGTTCCCGGATTATGTCGCGGAGGTTTATCCGGAAAGTGTACGGGGCTTTGGCCGCTATCACGCCGGCGCCTGTGGAGACATTGCTGGCGGGAAATACCGGGTCGCTCAGTCCGAAGTTGCCCAAACCGCCGGAGAGACCGTCGTTGGCCGCCCACATCGACATTACGTGTCGGTAGTAGCTCGGCGAGACGCGGGAAAGTATCACATTGATGTTGAGATCGTCGTAGGCCGGCTGATCGAGCGGAGTCGATAATGAGACGTCCAGTTTCTTTATCATGATGTGGAGGGGATAGCTCCGGCCGGAAATCTGACGGTCGGAGAAAACCGTGTAGCCGGATGTATCACTGAAAATAGACTCAAGGGCCGAAACGTGTTCGGTAAGCAGAGGCTCTCCACTGAAATCAATTTGAGTGCCGTAGCTTATATGTGCGATCGGATAGTTGTGGTTTTCCTCGGGAGTGGATACGGAGGGCTCGGAATCAGACACGATAATATACGGCTGCCATGAGGCATCGAGCTTGTAATAGTCGGTTGTGGAGGCAGGGTCGGTGAAGCTGGCATAGATGTCCAGAACCATGGAGTATTGTCTGTCGAAGAGACCGGATTGGTCGGGAGTACGTATATTCTCACTGAAACCTACCACTTTGGTGTTGACACTGTCTATTTCCACGGGATAAGGAACCGTGACCTCTCCACGGGCAGAGCCGTAAAGCGGAGTGTCGGCTACTATACAGATTTCATCGCCGCTTTTCGGTATATAATCGGCCACATAACCATATAGCGGGGTTCCGTACATAGTGAGACCGTAGCCATATAATCCACGCCCCATCTTTTCCACGAATGTTCCATTCACATATAGACTCACATCGGCATCTTTTATGTCAGGATAGAACTCCTGCGACAGGTAGGGATTACCTTCCGACAAAGTCCAAGTGCGTGTCACCTGCACACGAATGGTGTCGCCGGCAGTGATGTCGGAGTTCAGGCAGACCACAGGGTCGGAGTGGTCGTCAAAATTGTAATCGGTGTAGCATCCCCCGAGCAATAGCGTGGGGAGAATAAGGACTATAAGTTGTTTTAGAAAAGCCATGTGTAAGATACTGAGGGTATTATTGGTAAAAGTCGGAGTTTTTTATAGGTATGACAGGGGCTGTCGGAATAGGAATAATGGAAATAGGAGCTGTGGACGGATGTTACGATCGCTATGGTGTTCATATTGCAGTATGCGTTGTAAAGGCTGAAGTCCCAGAATCCCCGGCGAGTGTTGCGTCGGAAATTCAGATCCAACCGATGGTAGAAAGGAAGCCTGACGTTGTTGGTCTCTGCCGGGAGATACATATCGTAGCCATATGGACCCATGATCATAGGGTCGCTCCATATCTGTGTGGGGAGAGTCATACGGTTGCCGCTCATGCCGGTCCACGATGCTGACAGATCCCACTTCGGACTGATCTTCCAGTTTAGGAGCACGTTTATCTTGTGGCGGTTATCGTATGTGGCAGGGTATCTCCGTCCGCCGTTGCGGTCAGGGAAGCGACGGTCGGCCCATAGGAGGGAATAGCTTAAGTGTCCCGTAAATTTTCCAAATTCTTTAGTCACCTTGAAGTCTATTCCTCTTGCCCGGCCCGATCCGGCGGTCATTTTCTCGCCCCGGAAAGAGTCGGGAGGCAGAAGATAATGTTCATCGCCATATTCCAGAAGATTGTTCATCTTTTTCCAATAGGCTTCGAGTGATAAAGTGAAGCCTTCGGGTAGGGAACGGTATGCCCCGATTGATATTTGGTCGCTGACAGGAGGTTTCTGAGCACCCACTATCGGCACCCACTGGTCGGTGGGAAGAGACAGGGCGCTCTCCATGATCTGATGCACATATTGCACCGTTCGTGCATATCCGGCCTTCACCGCCCATCCGTCGGCCGGGGTGTAGCGCACGGATAATCGAGGCGAGAGGCCGGTGTGAGTCTTCCCGTCAATGCGGAACAGAGAGAAGTGAGCACCGTAATTAATCCGGAGATTGTCGTTCAGGCTCCAGTTGTCACTCGCATAGAGATTGAATTCGGTGGCTCTGAAGGATGATTCTTGTTCTTGCGCCCCGGCGGAGATTTGCGGGGTGTTTATAGTGCGTGTGGTGCGTAAAGGGAGATAATGGTGGAAGGTAAAAGATGTTCCGAAATCCACGTTGTGTTCATGTGTCGGAATCCAGTCGAAATCAGCCTTCAGCAACCAGTCGTTGATGTGGTTGCGCGATGTTATGCGGTCGGTGTTCTGCGACACGGTCTTCCCCTCCTCCCGGAGTTTCGTATAGCTCTCGTGAAATAGCTTTGTGCGATAGCGTGTGAATGCTCCGGTGAGGTGTCCTGTCAAGGAATGCGATAGAGAATAGTCCCATCCGGCTGAGGCCAAGAGATTGCCCCACCGCAGGCTGTTTTTGTAGCCATCGAGTTCGTTATAGTTCTTATTGGGTTTATCCTCCTCACCCAACTTGAGGTAATCATCACCGAAATAGAATCCTACATGAGCTTTACTACGGCGAGAGAATTTATGGTCGATACGGGCATTTATATCTGTAAAAGCATATCCGAGAGAGAGGTTTGACTCGTGGTTTACCTTATTGTAGATTGCCACGGCAGGGAGAAGAAACAGGTCGTACCATGATCTTCTGACGGCGATGGAATAGGTGGTGTGATCACCTCGGAGAGGACCGTCGATGTTGAATGCACCGGAGGTGAGTCCGAGTCGGAAAGAGCCGTGATGTCCGTCAGTGCCACCCTCCTTGGTCTGCACGTTCATATATGAGGAGAGACGGCCGTCAAAACGAGCCGGGAAGGTGGATTTGTAGAAGTCGACGTTATGGATAGCCTCAGTGTTGAAGGCAGAGAAAAGTCCGCCGAAGTGGTTCACCTGATATAGAGGCACATTGTCGAGCATATAAAGGTTTTCATCGGCATTTCCCCCATGGACATACATTCCGGCCAGACCCTCGACACCGGCCGATACTCCCGGTTCGAGTTGCAGGGTCTTTATGACATCGCTCTCGCCGAACACCACCGGGGTTGAGGCGATGACGCTCCGGTTGAGGTTGAGGGCACCCACCTCCGGGCTCTCCATAGTAAGGGTATAGTTGCGGGAACTGTTAATCTCCACACCCGGCAGTGAATGGACAGTGTCGGTTTTGACCGTAACCGTAATGGGGTTGTGTTTCGGGTTGGTCTTAGACCGCCGGAATAGAGTTACGTTCCGTCCCTTTATACGGAAGTCTATGTCGGTGTTGGAGAAGATCTCTTCCAGCACCTTCTCCAGGGGTGTATCCTTTACATCCACCGTGAAGGTAAGACCCTTGAGAATATCCGAGGTGTAGATGAAATTCATCCCGCTCTGACGCATTATCTCAGTGAATATTCTCTCAGCGGGACGGTTGGCCGCATAGAGAGTTATCTTCTGTCCATGAATCAGAGAAGCCGGAGCAAGCATCAACAGAGTCAGCAACATTAAGGCTATTCTTCTCATCACTCAGGCTCCTTATCCTTATGGTCTACAATTCTGAGTCGGGTGCCTAACAGCTCGTTGATTGTGGCTACGAGATCCTCGGCCGTACCCTCATAACTTAATGTGAGACGGGTGTTGTCGCCGGGTCTGATGCCTGTGATTTCCACATCGTAGGTCTCTGCGATAGCTTCGGCCACCTTAGGCAAGGGTGTGTCTTTGAATTCGATACGACGTGACTTGGCCTCTTCGGCTACCACCGGCTGAGGCTCGGGCACTATGATTGATTCTTGAGGAGCCGGCTCCACGGCAGCTGAACGATGTTGGGCCAGTTCGATATATACGAATGCTGAAGCCGCCAGCACACCGGCTGCAACCGCAGCGGCCACTGATGTGCGCCGCCACCAGGGCCTTTTGATAGCCGGTATATGGAAAAGATCGGGGTCCGGTCTGAAAGAGTCAGGACGGTAAAATTTCACCACGAATCTGAGTGATTCCTTGAATTTGTCTGTCATGATTTCTGGTTTTGTACGGTAGGAGAGTCGTGACAGGCTTCACGATACTTTCTATACCTATGACAG
>CAMWZE010000055.1 GCA_947178685.1 uncultured Porphyromonadaceae bacterium | reverse complement strand
CAGTATACATAATTAAATTTGCAACCGTAAGGATTAAATTATAACGCCTAACTATAATACCTGCGGAATGAAACAAAAGTTTGTAATAATTTCAATAGCCTTGGTTCTCCTGATAATAGGGAGTTGTGCTGAATCAGACGGTCAGCCTCTATTGATGTGTGACTTTGCCGATGAACGTGAAAGTGTTACAGTTGATGCTATCCTTCATGAACAGGATGGAGACCACAGTTGCACGATTTGTACAGATGAATACGGTTTGCTCAGTTATTCTCCGAGTTTCGCCGGGGAGTTTGCTGAGGTTGAGTTTGTACATAATAATAGGGATTATGGTGCAATATTGCAAAAAGGAAAACACGTCAAGATGGTAATAGCTCATGGAGAGCCGATTTTTTCATGTGATAACAAGGAGTGTAATGATGCTTGCGAAGCCATCAGACGAATATATGATAAGGAGCAATTCCTTCATACCGATGCCTCTCCGGCCTCATATGATGAAAAGGCAAAGATACATCATCAGTCGATTCAGAAAGCTCGTCAATACATAGCTGTCGTGGCAGACAACGACCTGCGTGAAAGACTTACCAAACGACTTGAGAGAATCCATAATGAGTATGCCGTAGCAATCGATATATTGAAAAATAAAGGAGACAGGGAAGAATATAACAGTTCCATCAACCGAATATCTCTCTATGATGAAAATATATACCTCCCTTCTTTAACAGTAAATGATTTTTATACTTTATCCAACTGACTAATACAACACATCATATATGAAACCTACACCTAAAGTTTTTACATGCAGTCTTGCCTCTCTGGCAATACTGCTGTCGATGTTGGGCACTTCATCCACAATGGTGGCTCAACAAAAGACAGAGATCGAGAAAAAAATACAAGATATCGAACAAAATACTCTCACCGGTGAGATTTTTGATGAAGAGGGTGAGCCGGTTATCGGGGCGGTAGTGAAAATAGAAGGCACACCCAATGCGGTGACCACAAACCTTGATGGAAAATTCGCTATAACCATGCCTGATAATAAGAGCCATGTTCTGGAAGTGCGGTACGTAGGGATGAAACCCAAGCGGGTTGAAATCGACAATAAAACAAAATATATCAGATTGGTAATGAAACCAGATGTCACTACCATGAGTGAAGTGGTAGTGACGGGTTACCAGAACATAAAGCGCGAGAACGCAACCGGTGCATATCAGACAATAAAAGCTGATGACCTTGACAAACGTTATACAGGAGATCTTACATCCAATCTTGAAGGTCGAGTGCCGGGTGTGGTATATGATCCCAATAAGTCGGAAGAAGATGCTCTTATGATTCGCGGTCAGGGTACATTCAATGCTAAAACTGCCCCTCTCATTGTGCTTGACGGACTTCCGATAGAGGGTGGCCTGAATTCGGTAAATACATACGATATAGAGAATATCACCATATTGAAAGATGCGTCAGCAGCTGCCATTTATGGAGCACGCGCGTCAAACGGAGTTATTGTTATCACAACAAAAAGAGCGAAAGAGCAGAAATTTACTCTCGATTTCAACGCAGATGTTGTAATCAGTGAGAAACAGAATTACAATAATTTTAATTGGGCTTCAGCTGCTGATATCCTTAGGCTTGAGCAGTATAACTTCGACGCTATGCTTGCTGAAAATCCCAAAACGATAGAAGACAATCTCAAATCTCTTAACGGCAACAGAATCAGTTCTCTTTCATTGCCGATGAGAGTTCTTCTGAGGGAATATAGCGGTGAAATCTCTGCTTCAGAAAAACAGTCGATCTTCGATAATTGGGCACGCAACAATTATCGCCGTGAATGGCAGGATGCTCATGACAGAACGCAGGTTAACCAGCAATATAATCTTTCTATGCGTGTTCAGGGCAATGCTCTGTCAAGCAGTGTGGTTGTAAACTATTCCCGGGGAAACAGGGGAGCCCAGAATGAGAATGACAGTGACCTCTCATTCAAATATCGTGGAGATTTGAGACCGGCAAAGTGGATTGATCTATCGTTTGGCGTCAATGTTCTCAACCGACGCACTAAAAGTCAGGCCTACAGTACATATGGCAACATCAACTCATTTATGAACTATGAGAGCATGTATAATACCGATGGTTCCCTATCGCGTATGGAAGCCGACATTTATCCGGGGGAAAGTGTCTTGACCGAATCTATATATGCCCTTAAGGATCCTTCCTACAATTTCATAGAGGAAATGGGTATGAATTACTCAAAATATCGTTATACAAATGTACGTACTTTCCTTGATGCCACTATTCATCTTCCCGTGGAGGGTTGGACCGTGCAAGGACAATTTCAATATGAAGATATTTATTCCCGCACTAAAACCAGATATAACAAAGAGTCTCAGTTTGTAAGAAGCCTTTATGACCTCTATACCACATCTGAGACCACCATGAAATGGGTGGAAGACCCTGACTTTGATCTGTTTGAGGCTATGATGGATCCGAATTTCGATTGGGATGCATATCTCAGTGATCCTTATTTCGGCATGATACAAGTGGCTAATACTGAAGTAACTCACAACGTTCCATACGGTGATATACTCCAGACCACTACCATGCAGAGCCAGTTCTATACATTCAGGGCTCAGACGCATTATGAAAAATGTTTTCTCGAACGTCATAATATAGACTTGCTCGCAGGTCTTGAATATCGTCAGACACACACAGCCTACGACAATAACCTTCTCTACGGCTACGATCATGATACCCAGACTAATCTGAATCTTCTTACCGGTTGGAGCTTTATCAATAATCCCTCCACCGGAGTTATGGGAACTAACTATCCTGTGTCGGGGGCTCCAAGTTCTTTTGACACTTCAGACACAACTCACCGCTACTTCTCATATTATTTCACGGCGAACTATGTGTATGATTCTCGCTACTCTGTGTTTGGTTCCTATCGTGTTGACAAGGCAGATTTATTCGGTACGGATCCTAAGTTCCGTTCTCGTCCGCTATGGTCTGTCGGTGCATCATGGAATGCCCATAATGAGACTTTCTTACGAGATCTTACCTGGATGGATGTGTTGAAACTTCGTGCAAGTTATGGACTTACAGGAAATATTGACTCGTCTGTATCTTCCTACTTGACAGCAACTCTAAGCAATAACAGAATAAACGGTGCTAATAGTGGCACACTTAACACTCCTCCCAATGATCAGCTACGCTGGGAAAAAACTTCTACATGGAATGTCGGCCTTGATTTTGGTTTCCTAAACTTCAGAATTAATGGCTCTATTGACTTCTACCATAAGAATGGTTCTGATTTACTTACAGATACGGATCTTGATCCGACTACCGGATGGACTTCTTTACGCATAAACTCCGGCAAGATGACAAATACCGGTGTGGAACTTGCTCTTAACGGAGTAATACTCCAGGCGCACTCACGCCGAGATTTGGGTATAAGTCTCGGTGTTAATGCGGCCTACAATAAGAATAAAGTCACCGGAGTGTCTCACAAGGCTGCTTCCGGCAGTGAATATCTTAGTATGTCGCTCCATGAGGGATTTCCTCTCAATTCTCTATTTTCAATAGACTATGCCGGACTTATTGACGTAGACGGCACAAAATTCGTAGGTTGGAAAGATTCTGAAGGAAATGTACATACGGAAAGTACAGGAAGCGGTGTCTTCACCATCGAAGACTGTATATTCTCCGGTACATACACACCGACATGGAGTGGGGCTATAATGCCGGAATTGCGTTGGAATGGATTTAGTCTTTCCGCTATGTTGAATTTCTATGCAGGCCACTATATGCGTACAGACAACGATGTCTGGAATAATTCAATTGGAAATAGTAGCGGCTACAAATCTGTGTTTGGTAATGCTGCTATGAGCCGAGATTTGCTCAAATACTGGGAAGACGGTGCAGATGAAGTGCCTGCTAATGGATATATGCAAATACATAACGGCAGCAATATTTCTGCCGGACGTCTACGTAACACCAACGTGGAGCATGCCGACTATATGAAGCTGCGTAATGTTGTGGTAGGATATAGTTTCGATAAAAAATTGTGCCGTAAGATAGGATTAAATGATCTGCGCTTGAGATTTCAAGCCAATAATCTCTGGACATGGGCTCGCAATAAATACGGTATAGACCCGGAAGCCTACAATATTTATAGTGGATATCATAGCTATAAAACTCCCCGTAGTTATACTGTTAGTCTCTTCTTCAATATTTAATACCCTCACTTTAATGAAAAAGATAATAATAGCCGCAATTTCCGCAGTAATTTCACTGACTGCTTGCGACAGTAAACTTGATATAAAACCCCTCGGGAAAACCACACTTGATAAAGTAGAAGACTTGGAGTCTCTTCTTAATCAAATGCCTATGCTCAATGATGGCAGCGAGGTTTTCGACCTTGAGTTGATATGCAACGATTGTTATTGGAGTTGGCGAGGAGTTCCTGAAATGTTGAGTAATAAACAAAGTGAGTCATATGCTTATCTTACATATGACGAAAGTATCGACCGTGCTAATCTTGAGGACTCCAATACCCGATACAACACACTATATAGCCTTATCAACTATATGAATGTAGTGATTTCCAAGATGCCTAATGCCAATGGCGATGATTCACGCAAGGCTCAGCTTATTGCAGAGGCCAAAGTGCTCAGAGCATGGTATCACTTCCTTCTTGTCAATATCTATGCTCAACAATATGATGCCGCTACAGCCGATGAGCTCGGCGGAATCCCTTATGTGGATAATACCAATGTGCAGGAACAGAAGACAAAGCGTTCTCTCTATGATACATACCGGATGATTCTTGAGGATTGTTCTGATGATGTCATAGCCGATTTATATCAGGGAAGTGTCTCTGATCCCTGCCGTTTCGGAAGCGATTTCGGATATGGTGTTCGTGCAAGAGTGCTCTATCAGATGAAGCGCTATGAGGAGGCTCTTGATTATGCCAATAGAGCGCTTTCTGTAAACGGAAAGATTGAAGACCGTTCTGTTCTTGAATCGACATGGAAGTGGACTCTCACGGAATATTCTGATAATAATTATTATCTTATGTATTCCAATAATTCTAATCTTGGCGATTTCTACGGATATGTGGTGTCACCGGAGGTTGCCGAATTGATTTCACCTGATAGTTATTTGTCATTGTATCATTATGTAGATGGTGAATCTGCCTGGGGTGATCCATATCCCTCAACTCCGGCAAACAGTATGCAGTGTCAGGTGAGTGATATTAGATGGAATGTATATGGTCTAAGGTCAGAATCGATGTATTTCCTTTCTGCCGAGTGTCTGATACGAACCGGTAAAATTCAAGCCGGCCTCGACAGATTGGATAAAGTGCTTGAAAAAAGGATAGCGGGTTATGAAAAATACTCTCTTCAGACTATGACTGAAAAGGAGGCTATGAAGGTGTTCCGAAACGAAAAACGAGTGGAATTCATGAATACATTTGAGAATTTCTTCGATTGTAAACGATGGAACTCAGAACCGGAATATGCAACTGATATAGTTCGCGACCTATCTGATATCGGAGGAGAAGATTATGGTGTCTATACACTTAAGCCGGGTTCTCCTATATGGGTACGTCCATTCCCCTTGAATGCAGTTAACTATAATTCATCTCTAACAAATAATTATTAAAATGAAAAAAACATTCCTGCTGTTAGCCCTCCTTGCAACTGCCATAGGAGCAATGGCACAAACGGATTTTCGCCATATTACATTCGAAGAGGCGAAAGCAGCTGCAAAGGCTGAAAACAAAATGATTTTTGTTGATTTCTACACTCAATGGTGTGGACCTTGCAAAATGCTTGCTAAAAAGGTGTTCCCTACTCAGGAGGTTGGTGACTTCCTTAACGCCGGGTATGTGTGTTTAAAATTGGATGCCGAAAACGAAGGTAGGGAGCTTGCTCAAGCTATTAAGGTTGATGCTTATCCTACACTTGCTGTTTTTAATGCTAATGGTGACATGATTGGTTCCTTTGCCGGATATAAGGAGGGTGTAAACTTCATAAATTCGGTAAAGGAAATCTCCGATCCCAACTTAAAACCGGAGGTGGTGGAACAGAAATATCTTGCCGGAGATCGCACACCGAGTGTTGTTCAAGCTTATGCGGGAAATAAATATGAAGAGGATCGTAACTGGGAACAACGTAAGGCTAAAGTGGAACCGATTATTTCTGAATATTTCGAAAGCCTCTCCGATGCAGATCGTCTCAGTCCTGATAATGTTTTCATATTCACTTCGTATACTTTCGACTTCGCATCGCCACGTGCGCAGTTTTTAATTAAAAACCGCGACAAATTCGATCCTGCAGTTAAGGAGGGGGTAGAGAGTGCAATAAGTCAGGTGATGCTTTCAAAAGCTATTGATTATTTCTCTGAGAATAATCTTGCAGACTCTGCGAATTATGCTAATTTCAAGGCTTTTGAAAAATGTCTTAAGGATACCGGACTATATGATAAATATGGTGTGTATCTTCTATTCGCGGAAAATCGTCGCACATCCGGTGATGACCAATATCTTGATTTTTGTGATAAAAACTTCAGCTCTCTCGATGACACCGGTGTGTATTATTTAGTTACACAACTTCCGCATTTGGTTACTTCAGATACCAAAGAGCAAAAGGCTAAGATATCTAAGCTTATACGCAAACATCTCGCCGAGATGCAGGCCTCAAATATCTATAGTTCCGGCATGACTCTATACCGTCTTGAGACTGATGAGTAAAAGTAAAAAACAGTTTTCATTTACTATAAAGTGAGTGAACTCCCTGCGTGATGCAGAGAGTTCACTTCTGTTTTTTTATTCGGATGTGTTGAGATCAGATACTTGTCTTAACGCCCTTTGTTGATGATTATATTGAATTCGTTTCCATCGGGGAGAGTGGTTTCGAGTGTAAGATTCTTACCTTGCAGTGTCAGAGGTGCGTTGTTGATAGATTCGATGGTTTTGGTGTCTGTGGTGCCGTAAATAGTAACGACAGATCCGGTATAACCACTCATCACGACAATCAGGATATCGTTGCTGCCTTCATTGTTAGGCTCGGCATATATGAATGCTGCGGCCTGACCGTTGTTGCCACCGTTTATCATAGTCGACAACGGCACGAGATTAAGCACAGTCTGGGCTGCGGTACCGGTCTGGTATACCTGTTGAGCGTTGAGGTTGTAGGCACCGGCTATCTGTACGTTCTGTATGTTGTCGATAGTGGCGGGGAGATTGTAATCCGGTTGACGTACATTGACGTTGGGGATATTTGAGAGAGCTTGGTAAGCCTCTTTCAAGTTCATTGCTGATGCGCCTATCGATATGCCCAAGATAGCGATAATTGATAGAATAATCTTTTTCATAGTGTATATAATTAAGAACAGACACATTGAAGTAATGTGTCTTCCTTTAAAACAAAGCAATCAGATGGTTGGTTCGACACAGCTCTGTATTTAAACTAATAATCTCATTTATGTAAGTAGCTACTTAAGACATTCATGATTCGTAGCTACTTAATTAATAATATTGCCTTTTTGATGACTTCTTGCAATTGTGGAATGCCGGATCTGATCGCATCTAACACAATTTCTGCATTGAGATCAAAATAACCATGGACAATTCGATTTCGCATCCCAACTATTTCACGCCATGGAATCTCCGGAAAATTAGAATTTAGGAAATCCGGAAGTTTATTATTGACATTATTTACGCCTTCCCCAATGGCGGAAATTAACATTGCATTCGCCGCAAGCAATTGCATGCCGGTTTGTGAAGATGCAAAGTCATCCGTGGAATGGATATCTTTGTTCCAATCAATCAACTGTCGGATTGTTTCATCAATTGAAAAAAGTGTCTGAAGTGCGCGTCTTTTCGCAGAGTCAGAGTATAGTGATTCCATCGCGTGCAATTTCATTAAGGAAGCGGGGATTCATTCTTGAATGTCGATGAATTAAATCCACCGAAGTCTGGAGCAAGTTTTCAAGGTATCTGTGCAATGCACTTAAAACAAAAATTTTAGGGGGCATATCAACGAGCAAATCAATATCGCTTTCAGGAGTGTTATCTCCACGAGCCACTGATCCAAACAAAGTGAGTCCGGTTACTCCATACTCTTTTTGGATAGTAGGCAAATATTTACGAATGGTTGATATGCACTCCTCTTTTTTCATTTTACTGATATGAGATAAGAAAGGCAACCATTATATTGATGATTATGGCTGCCCCTACGATTTTAGCGGAGTGACCGAGATTCGAACTCGGGATACGCTTTTGGCGTATACACGCTTTCC
>CAMWZE010000054.1 GCA_947178685.1 uncultured Porphyromonadaceae bacterium | reverse complement strand
GGGTGCTACTGCTGCCAAAATCATTGATAACATAATTTTTTTCTTTTAAATGTTATTGTTAATTTGATATATTCTTATTTTTGACCACCCTCATATGGAAGAGAGATGGTAGTAGAAATCTTAATGTGTGCCAAGTTCACGCTCTCCATCAATAATCTCAGCCTCCTTATGCATCTCCTCGTGGCCATCGGTATCGCTCATCGAAATGAAGATAGTGGCAAGAAGAGTAAATACATAAGCCTGGATGAAACTTACAAGCACATCAAGGGCAAGCATGAATATTGAGAAAAGTATCGAAACCACCGCTGATGCTCCCGCCACAGCCGCACCGAAAGCAGCGAAGATGAAGATCACGAGTGTTAGCGTGATAACGATCATATGGCCGCCCATCATGTTTGCGAAAAGACGGACGCAAAGAGCCGCCGGCTTGGTGAAGATACCGAAGATCTCAATGAACTGCATGATAGGAAGCGGGAACTTCAGGAGAAGAGGCACATCCGGCCAGAAGATCTCCTTCCAATAATGCTTCGTACCATTGACATTAACCACAACGAATACCATCACGGCAAGTACAAGTGTGATTGCGATATTACCGGTAAGGTTAGCACCACCAGGGAAGATAACCACGAGTCCGAGAATATTCATTATGAAGATAAAGAAGAAGCAGGTAAGCAGAAACGATGCATACTTCTTAGCCTTATCATGAAGCGTAGACTTGATTACACCCTCATAAATGAATTGCACGAGCATCTCCCAAAAACCTAAAGTCTTACGGGGAGCCTTAGAATCCTTACGACGGTAGAATCTCACGAGGCTCATCACAATCCATGTGACAATGACCGAAGCAATGATCAGAGCGAGAACGTTCTTGGTAATAGAAATGTCGAACGGCTTATACTCCTTATAGTATTTGCCATCAAACTTGACATAGCCATCAACAATCTCATCATTCTGAGCTTTAGCAATCTCCTCAGCTTGTTTCTCCTCAGCAGGAGATGTGAGCAGAAGCTGGACAACCTTATCTTTATGCTTGCTTGCATGAGCGAGCACGAATTGATAGCGGTCTGCCCAATCCCCTTTGCCGATTGAGACAATCTGCGGTTCAGCCTCCTTGTGAGTCTTCCCGGTCTTCGGATCGGTCACCTCCTCAATCTTGGTGAGACGTGAGGATGAGAAGCAATGCCAGCTTCCATCTTCCGCACGAACAATCACAGGAAGCGGAATACGGTAGGTGTGGCTGAAAGGTACTTCCCAACCGTAGCCGTCGCCAAGGTGATGGAAAAGGACCTCCTTCACGTCGATCCCGTTCTCCTCCTTATCTTCCGAAGCCTTAGCAACATTCGGCAGCATCATGAAGAGAGCCATCAATACCGCGAGCAGTATGTTCTTATTAAATTTCATCCCTTGTCAGTTTTTTGATTGGTAAAATTTTTCGTCGGGAGAATCAATAGACACAAACCGACACCACATTCTTGTCAACGTCAACGAGACCACCCTTAATGTCGAGAAGCTCCTCATGACCGTCAGGTTTACGATACTTTATCGCCCCCTTCACCAACACCGCTATGAGCGAGGCATGGTTTTTCAAGACAGTAAAAGAGCCGAGCTGACCGGGCAATGTAACCGAATCGGCCTCACCTTGAAACAGGATTTCACTTGGCGATATGATTTTCAGTGTCATTTTGCCAACCTGTTATTTTACCTCAGCGAGGAGTTTCTTACCCTTCTCAATAGCCTCGTCAATCGTACCCACATTCAGGAACGCCTGCTCGGGATACTCGTCAACCTCACCGGAAAGGATCATCTTGAAGCCACGGATAGTCTCCTGCAGAGGCACCATCACACCCGGAAGACCGGTGAACTGCTCAGCCACATGGAAAGGCTGTGAGAGGAAACGTTGAGCACGACGTGCGCGGGCCACAACAAGTTTATCCTCATCTGAAAGCTCATCTACACCGAGGATGGCAATGATATCCTGAAGCTCGTTATATTTCTGAAGAAGCTGCTTCACAGCCTGAGCTGTATTATAGTGTTCCTCACCGATGATATTCGGATCGAGAATACGTGAAGTAGAGTCGAGCGGATCCACAGCCGGATATATACCAAGCTCAGCAATCTTACGGCTAAGCACAGTGGTTGCGTCAAGGAAGCTGAAGGTGGTGGCCGGAGCCGGGTCAGTCAAGTCATCCGCCGGCACATAGATAGCCTGCACTGAAGTGATACTGCCCTGCTTCGTAGATGTGATTCGTTCCTGAAGGGCACCCATCTCAGAAGCAAGAGTAGGCTGATAACCCACTGCTGAAGGCATACGGCCAAGAAGAGCCGACACCTCAGAACCTGCCTGAGTGAAACGGAAAATATTGTCGATGAAGAGAAGGATCTCCTTACCGCCGCCATCGTTATCGCGGAACTGCTCAGCTACAGTAAGACCTGAGAGGGCAACGCGCAGACGAGCGCCCGGGGGCTCGTTCATCTGTCCGAACACAAGGGTAGCCTGTGACTGTGCCACTTCATTCATGTCGACATCAGCGAGGTTCCACTGGCCCTCTTCCATACCCTTCTCAAACTTCTCGCCATACTTGATGACGCCACTCTCGATCATCTCACGGAGAAGGTCGTTACCCTCACGGGTACGTTCACCCACACCGGTAAACACTGAGAAACCGTCATGACCTTTGGCGATATTGTTGATAAGCTCCTGGATAAGCACAGTCTTGCCCACACCGGCACCGCCGAAGAGACCGATCTTACCACCTTTGGAATAAGGCTCAAGGAAGTCGATCACCTTGATACCGGTAGAAAGGATCTCTGTAGAGATGGCAAGGTCGTCGAAAGCGGGAGCAGGCTGGTGAATCGGACGCAGTTTGTCTCGGTCAAGTTCCGGAAGATGGTCGATAGCCTCACCGATCACATTCAGAAGACGGCCCTTCACTTGATTACCGGTGGGGACTGCGATAGGACGGCCGAGGTCAATAACCTCCACACCACGGCGCAGGCCGTCGGTGCTCTCCATAGCCACACATCTTACGGTGTCTTCACCGATATGCTGCTCCACTTCAAGGATCAGTTCCTCGCCATTGTCGCGAACAACCTTGAGAGCATTATAGATAGGCGGAATATTCTCCTTACCGCCCTTGAACGTCACGTCGATCACAGGGCCGATAACCTGAGTCACTGTTCCGATATTAGCGCTCATATATCTTTATAGTTTGTTAAGTATTTGTCACAAATTAATTAAAAATCAGAAGTGCCAGCCCATAGCCACGCACACAGCCATAACTACGAGGTTAAGCAGAGACAGTGGCATAAGGTATTTCCACTCGAATGCGAGCATCTGGTCGATACGCACACGGGGGAATGTCCATTTGAACCAGATGATGACGAAAGAGATGAAGAAACTCTTACCAAGGAACCATACAATTGATGGTATCCAGTTCATCACATTATTGAAACCCTCCCAACCCGGAATATGGAACGGCATCCAGCCACCGAGGAACATAAGGGAAGCAATACCTGACACGATGAAAAGGTTAAGATACTCGGCAAGGTAGAAGAATCCGAAATGGATACCCGAATACTCCGTATGGTAACCGGCCACGAGCTCATGCTCTGCCTCCGGAAGGTCGAAAGGACCACGGTTGGTCTCCGCAGTTGCAGCTACAACATAGATAAGAAAAGCGATGATCGCCGGGATATGACCTCTGAAGATGAACCATGCGGAATTCTGCTCAGCCACAAGCTCATTGATATTCATTGTGCCGGCGAGCACGATAATTGTGATAAGCGCGAGACCGAGAGAGATTTCATAGCTTATCATCTGCGCACCGCTTCGCATGGCACCGATAAGGGTATACTTATTGTTTGACGACCAACCGGCAAGAAGGATACCGAGCACACCTACAGAAGAAACAGCGAGGATAAAGAATATACCTATGTTATAATCAATTATCTGAAGGCCGTTGCCCCAAGGCAGACAAGCAAGCATCACAACAGAAGAGGTGATGATGATATAAGGAGCAAGCTTGAAGAGAAAACGGTCGGTGTCTTTAAGAGATATAAGCTCCTTGATAAGGATCTTGAACATATCTGCAAACACCTGCAGCAAACCCCACTTACCTACACGCATAGGGCCGAGACGGCACTGGAACCATGCACAGAGCTTACGCTCATAGAGGATGTAGAAAAGCGCGAGCACGGTATACATGAGAAGCACGAGCACAGCGATTATGACGCACTCCACCACCACTGTAAGCCAATCCGGAAGAAAACCTAAAAGGAAATTATTGAACTCACTGGTCCATGTTCCGAAGTTAAACATAATTATCTAATGAAAATCGTTGTTGTTGTGTTTAATTTTAATAGGCCAACCGGAATTAGCGGTCGATATCAGGAATCACGAAGTCAAGAGCCGCACATATAGTGATAATGTCGGCTATCATATGGCCTCGGGTAGTAAGATCCATAACACCCACAAGGTTGAAGCAGGGGCTCTGGAAATGCACGCGATAAGGGTTCTTGCCGCCGTCGCTCTCAATGTATACACCAAATGTGCCTCGGCTTGCCTCAACCTGCTGATACCAGCATCCGGCCGGTAGCTTGATCACCTTAGGCACCTGAGCACGAATATCGCCCTCCGGGATATTATCGACAAGTTGCTCAAGAATTCGGCAACTCTGCTCGATCTCCTTCATTCTCACCATATATCTTGAGTAAGAATCGCAACCATCGAGGAGCACCTCGTCAAACTTGAGTTCCGGATATATTGAGTATGGATGTTTCTTGCGGCAGTCGTTGCTCCAATTAGAGCCACGTCCACTGGGGCCGGTGATGCAATAATTGATGGCATCTTTCTTAGGAAGAATACCGACACCTTTCAGACGGTTCATTGCGATGATATTGCCGCTGAACACCTTATGATATTCCTTAAGGCGCTCAGGCATAATTCTGATAAGCTCCTTCACATCTTTCACAAAGTCAGGGTGAGCATCAGCAATCACACCACCGATGACGTTATAGTTCATCGACATACGTGCGCCACAAGTCTTCTCGAATATATCGAGGATCATCTCACGCTCACGGAAGCCATAGAAGAATGCAGTGGTAGCGCCGAGGTCCATTGCGGTACACCCGAAAGCAAGGAGATGGCTTGAGATACGCATAAGCTCATCCATCATCACACGAAGCACCTCGGCACGGCGAGGCACCTCAAGACCGAGAGCTTTCTCGATACACATGCAGAGACAGTGACGGTTCTGATGAGCCGACATATAGTCCATACGGTCGGTGAAGTGAAGTATCTGAGGATAAGTAAGACCCTCAGAGAGCTTCTCTATACCACGGTGGATATAACCGGAAACTACATCGAGTTTCTTAACGTTCTCGCCGTCGATTGAGGCGCGGAAACGCATCACGCCGTGAGTGGAGGGGTGCTGAGGACCGATATTAACAACATATTCGTCAGCCTGGAACACCTTACCCTTAACAGCCTTGACTTTCCCGTCGGCATCTTCCACATAAGAGACGGTGTCGTCTTCATTTTTCTCATCCTCCAGAGGGATGGGATTGAGTTTTGGATCCGCATCGTAATCCTTGCGCAAGGGATGACCTTTCCAGTCATTGCGAAGGAAGAAACGACGCATATCAGGGTGATTAATAAACTTGATGCCGTAGAAGTCATAAACCTCACGTTCCTGGAAGTTGCACACATGCCAGAGGTCGCTGACACTGTGAACCATGGGATTCTCACGGTCAGCAGCCATCACTTTGAAGGCTACGATTTCCCAATTACGGGATGTAGATGTGAGGTAATAGATAACGCCGAATCGGTCTTTCCAGTCCATTCCGACTACAGCGGAGCAGACGTCGAATTCCAGACCCGGAGTTTCCTTGAGAGCCTTGGCCAAAGGATACCAGTCTTTATCCTCGACAGTAACCATAAGAGTCTCGCCCTCGGTAAAAGTAGCCGAAGGACAGAGACTGCTGATTCTTTCTTTTATATCGCTCATGTCTTAAAGTTCGAAAAATAGGATGGTCTGTGATCCAGACCGCAAATTATGAAAAAACGATTCAGCCGGATCAGCCAATACGGCCTTTCTCCTCAGGATGCTTGTCGAAGAACTCCTTGATTTTCTCCTGACGGTTAACGCCGCCGAAGAATTTCTGCACCTTGATTTTACGTTGCAGCTGCATAAGGCCATAGAAGAAAGCCTCGGGACGCGGAGGGCAACCGGGGATATACACATCCACAGGAAGAATCTGGTCGACACCGTTGACAACGCAATAAGATTTCTTGAACGGGCCGCCGGAAACCGCGCAACCACCGCAGGCAATCACATATTTAGGCTCGGCGAGCTGCTCGTAAAGACGGATAAGAGCCGGAGCCATACGATGTACGATAGTACCCTGCACCATAATATAGTCGGCCTGACGCGGAGAGTTACGTGCCACCTCAAAACCGAAGCGCGCCATATCATAACGAGCGGCGCCGAGGCTCATAAACTCGATTGCGCAGCAGCTTGTGCCGAAAGTAAGCGGCCAGAGAGAATTGGAGATACCCCAATTGATAAGCTGGTCGAGCTTGCCGACCATCACATTGGCACCGGTAGCATTGAGTTCCTCAACGAGTTTGTCAATATACTCGTTATCCTTGAAGTCCTCATGCTTCATGCTTTTGATTTTCACTTCCATTTCAGTACTCCTTTCCGCCATGCGTATGCAAGACCCATAATTAGAATAAACATGAAGATTCCGATGCAGAGGAGACCTTTAGGACCGAGGCCGTTCATTACAACCGACCAAGGATATAGGAACACCGTCTCCACATCGAAAATAAGGAACAGAATAGCGAAGATGTAGTAACCGGCATGGAACTGAATCATCGACTCGCCACGCGTTGGCATACCACACTCGTAAGGTTCCGCTTTCTTCACCGAATAAGACTTGGGAGAAATAAGCTTCGCTATCAACAAAGCAGCAAACACGAGGCCGATGCCCGTAAGAGTTGCGGTCACGGCTAAAGTGTTGTTGCTTATCTCCAACAAAAGATTCATATAAGCGTCTATATTTTAATTGATTATTCTATGTCAGGCCAATGAGCGGACTGCTCACCTTTTCTATCTGTGTGCAAAGATACTTAAAAATTCTTAATCAGCAAGCATCTAACACTAAAAAGTTATGGACATTGTAAAAGTTGCCTGTACTTTTTACTTAATTGACGATTTGATTCTGATATGTTTTCATCAGAAGCTTTTACCGTATTAAAAGGACGGCCGGCAAAACCTCGAAAAAGAGGTTCTGCCGGCCGTCATGAAACATTATCGTTACTTCTACTTATTTCAATTTGCAGTCTTATCGTCAACCACAGCGAAGTATCCGGTGAAGGTACCCTCATACTGGATGGCACGCTCACCCACCGTGTTGTTCACCTTATAAGTTATAGCTGCATTCTGAAGCCAGTTGCCGGAGGGCACCATGTTGAACTCTGCGAAAGTAAAGTCGGGACGTGCAGTGAGTTTACCGTCCTCGATAATCTTGGGCACAACATCAGTGGCATGGATAGAATAGCTACCGTTACCCCATGTGATATCCATAGCTTCCAGATAAATCACACGTTTAGCCGGCTCACGCTCGGAATCAGAGAATTTAGCATTGTAGATCACAACGTATGCCTTGCTTTTAGCCACATCGAGCACCACACGATAATAGATTGTCTTATTGGTAGCGCCGAACTCAGACCCGGGATATGTAGTGCGGGTAGTACCGGTGTAGGTACAGTCGCATGTAAAGGCAGTGACAAGGTAATCATGGCCAATTCTATAGCTACCCAACACAATGGGCGCACCACCGGAACCGGAAGGTGTGTATAATACTCCCGTAATTGGTTTTCCACCTTCCACATTACCATCTTCATTAGGATAGAATGGATGGAGTGAAAATTTATTGTTTGAAGGGTCGGTGAATGTGGAATATGGATACAGATAGTTGTAGGTGACAACCAGACGAGTATCCTCAAGTGGCATCGTAGACGAGTTATTCACATTGCCGGTGAAGCCCTTGAAACTGTAGGAATATCCATTCGTCTGATAAGCGAATTCGTTGCTTGTGAAAGAGAGTGAACTCTTGTTATAAGAGAGGGTTGCGGCAAGGGTTGTAACTCCGGTTGACAAATTCATGTCAGCCAGATAAGTTGCACCGCACTGATCAGGATCCACCCCATCGATAGGATTGATAAGATTCAAAGTACCAAAGCTTTGCTTTGCAGTGCTTTCACTATTCATATCACATGAGGTGAACGTCATTCCGCA
>CAMWZE010000053.1 GCA_947178685.1 uncultured Porphyromonadaceae bacterium | reverse complement strand
AATCAATATATTAACAATTATTATCTTAATCAAGTTTAAGCACCGCCAAAAATGCTTTCTGAGGCACCTCTACGGAACCTATCTGCTTCATTCTCTTCTTGCCGGCTTTCTGCTTCTCCAGGAGCTTACGTTTACGCGAGATATCGCCACCGTAGCACTTGGCAGTCACATCCTTGCGTACCGCCTTGATGGTTTCACGCGCAATGATTTTCGCACCAATGGCAGCCTGAATCGCGATGTCAAACTGCTGACGTGGAATAAGTTCCTTCAGCTTCTCACACATACGGCGTCCGAATTTCACGGCATTATCGGCATGCGTAAGAGTGGAGAGTGCATCCACACTCTCGCCATTGAGAAGAATGTCGAGCTTCACTAATTTCGACTCTCTGAAATCATGCAGATGATAGTCAAACGAAGCATATCCCTTGGAGATTGATTTCAATTTATCGTAGAAATCTATCACGATTTCTCCAAGCGGCATGTCGAACGTTATCTCCATACGGTTGCCCGAGATATACTCCTGCTTCACCAATTCACCACGTTTTCCAAGACATAGCGTCATGATCGGACCGATATAGTCAGCCTGTGTGATGATGGTGGCGCGGATATACGGCTCCTCTATATGATCGATGAGCGTAGCCTCCGGCAGGCCCGAGGGATTGTGTACCTCCGTGACGTTCCCCTTCTTGTCGTATACCTTATATGACACGTTGGGCACCGTTGTGATCACATCCATATCGAATTCACGGCCGAGGCGTTCCTGAATAATCTCCATATGGAGCAATCCGAGGAATCCGCAGCGGAAACCGAATCCGAGGGCAGCCGACGACTCCGGCTGGAACGTAAGGGAGGCATCGTTGAGCTGAAGTTTCTCTAAAGAGGCGCGCAGATTCTCGAAATCTTCGGTCTCTATAGGATAGACACCGGCAAACACCATGGGCTTAACCTCCTCAAATCCGGCAATCGCCTTTTCGCATGGCCGGTTGACATGGGTGATTGTGTCGCCCACCTTTACCTCTTTCGAAGTCTTGATGCCCGATATGATATAGCCGACATTTCCGGCCGAAAGTTCTTTTCGCGGAGCCATATCAAGCTTGAGCACGCCAACCTCATCGGCATGATACTCCTTGCCGGTTGACACAAACTTCACGAAATCATCTTTCTTGATCGTGCCGTTCACAATCTTGAAATATGCAATGATTCCACGGAACGGATTAAACACGGAGTCGAAGATAAGTGCCTGCAACGGAGCCTCCGGATCGCCTTCAGGAGCCGGGATACGCTCTACAATAGCTTTCAGCACCTCATCAATACCCATGCCGGTCTTACCACTGGCTCGTATAATGTCTTCGCGGTCGCAACCGAGCAGATCTACAATCTGATCCTCCACCTCATCAGGCTTGGCACTGTCGAGATCACATTTATTTATCACCGGGATAATCTCCAGATCATTGTCGATGGCCATATACAGATTCGAGATGGTCTGTGCCTGTATGCCCTGTGAGGCATCAACAATAAGGAGGGCTCCCTCGCAGGCAGCAATCGAGCGAGATACCTCATACGAGAAGTCCACATGCCCCGGAGTGTCAATAAGATTGAGCACATACTTCTCACCATTGAGCTCATAGTCCATCTGAATGGCATGGCTCTTGATGGTGATGCCCCTTTCGCGCTCAAGATCCATATCATCGAGCACCTGGGCCTCCATATCCTTCCCGGTAACGGTATTCGTGCGCTCAAGCAGACGGTCGGCAAGCGTAGACTTGCCATGGTCGATGTGAGCTATTATACAGAAATTTCTTATATTTTTCATCTTTCGCGAATTGTCACCACAAAATTACAAAAAAATTTCCAATTTCCCATCCTATTGAGGTATAATGAACCAGTAAAACTGCCATCCGAGTCGCCATTACAAGCTACTCTGCTTAAGCCACTATTAAAAATTTAATATTTCTCCAAAATTTTAGGTACTATGTATTGCATAGTACTAAATTTTATTATAACTTTGCAGCATCAAAATAAAAACCCGGGTAAACTATCGAACTAAACACACACAAAACCCCAACACATCAACCGATGAAAGCACACACCAACATATTGTCTATTCTCCTCATGCTCCCGACCATGGCCGTCGGTGCTCCTCTCGAGGAACCGACAACCACATTGACCGGGACTCAGCAGCCGCAAAGAAAAAAGACCGAAACCTCTACCGACACAATCCCCCTATCCATAGATCTTGATGATCTGGAAGTGGTAGCGTCTCGTCCGATTATCAAAAGCGACGGCGCAAAGCTATCTTATGATCTTAAGGAAGATATCTCTTCCAAGGGTCTGACATTGAGTGATGCCCTCCGTAAGGTGCCTATGGTCACTGTAGACGGGGAAGGGAATATCCGCATAAACGGACAGGACAATTTCAAAATATATGTCAATGGCAAGGAAGATCCCTCGATATCGGCCAACTATAAGGATCTCTTCAAAGCGATGCCTGCAGAGGCTGTCATGAAAGTGGAGGTGATCACCGAACCGGGTGCAAAATACGATGCCGAAGGCACCGCCGGGATACTCAATCTCGTGACCATCTCACGCAACACTACCGACGGATATTCCGCTTCATTCAACGCAAGTTTCACCAAGCAACAATCCGGTGTCTCCGCATACGGACGGATGAAACATGGAAGGCTTTCCATGAGTGCCAACATAAATTACGCCAACGGCAGCATCTTCCCTCAGACAAACTGGAACGAAAATAATGTGGAAAACCTATCATCCGAAGCTGTCCGATATCAGTATAATAAGCTTCAGCAGAAAGTCGGTTGGGATTACATAGGCGGTGGACTGAATATCTCCTACGATCTTTCTGACGCTGACCTTTTTACACTAAATGCCAATGTCTCCTCAATGAATGGCAAACTGAAAAAAGGGGGCAACAGCTATTTCGAGGCCCATAATGCACAACATCAGTTTGTGGGCTCCTCGATGAGAAGTCTTCAAGGCGACCTTACAGAGTCTTCTCTCAACGCCGGGGTGTCATGGCAGCACTCTTTCGACAATGAGGGCACCAAGCTTATCCTCTCCTATCTCTTCAACCACGGCTACCGATGTCTTGAAGCAGAGCTCTCGCAAACCGAGGCTGAGGGTGAGCAGATTGTGGCGCCTTATGAATTTACATCTGACAAGGGCAACAACAATGAGCACACTATCCAGCTTGACTTCGTGAAGCCTCTTAGCTCAGACAGTCACACCCTTGATGCCGGAGCAAAACTCATTTTCCGAAGAAATCCGGATGTGGCTTACACTTTGTGGGCACCCGGTTCTGAAGGAGACCCCTCCGATCTCTCAGACATTATGCAGAAGCAGGATATATATGCGGCTTACCTCGCTTATAACGGTCGCTTCGGGAGACTATCGACAACGGCCGGACTCCGATATGAGCACACCGGCATGGGCATCGACTTCAAGGCTGGTGAAGAGCCTGATTTCTTCAACCATATGAATGATATCGTGCCCAACGCGGCATTGGCCTATAGTTTTACAGAAGCCTCAAACCTCCGGTTGGCATATCAGATGAGGATCTCGCGTCCATCCCTGCGGCAGGTGAACCCCTATGAGCTGATACTTATTCCCGACGTGGCCGAAAAGGGTAATCCTGACCTTGAATCGGAAAGAGCCAACAAGCTGACCCTCACCTACTCCAATTATGGACGACTGATCGGTGGAAATGTTGGTCTTGACCTGACACTGGTGGATAACGCCATCTCTCCATTCACTTATTTCAAGGATGGAGTAAACTATTCCTCATATGCAAATATCGGACATCGACGCGATTTCGCTTTCTTCGGATTCCTCAACTGCACCCCGTTAAACATTTTGCAATTCTCTGTAAATGCCCGGCTCACACGGCAGTCTGTGTCGTTGCAAAGCATGAATCTCAGCAACTCCGGATGGACTCTCAACTATGGTGTCAACGCAAATCTTACCCTCCCATCCAAATTCCGGTTTAACGTATATGGTGGACAGTCAACCCGCTCCTACAACCTTCAAGGTTGGCAAGACGGATGGTATTATTACGGTCTGGGTATCAGCCGCGGATTCCTGAAAAAGGATGCGCTCACCGTCACACTGACCGCGCACCAATTTCTTCAAGGCCACACTACAAACCGATCCTACACCGCTACGGAAAATATGATAAATCGATTTGCGTTCTACAACAAGAGCTGGAACGTGGGCATCTCTCTCTCCTGGAACATCGGTTCTCTGAATTCCGATGTAAAGAAGGCGGCCCGTCAGATTGAGAATGACGACCAGAGCTCCGTAGCCGGACAATCATCTATGTAATCAACTAAACGAAATATTATGACTGAAAAGAAAACTGACAAGACGGATTCCAATATCCGCTCGCAAATGAGGAAAGGGATACTCGAATACTGTGTATTGCTCCTGCTCAACCGTCAGAGGGCATATCCTTCCGACATAATCAATGGTCTTAGCGAAGCCAACCTGATAGTGGTTGAAGGCACACTCTACACTCTTCTCAACCGCTTGCGAAAAGAGGGCAAACTCAGCTACGAATGGGAGGAAAGTCCCAAGGGTCCTCCCCGTAAATATTATTTCATTACTGAAACCGGGAAAGAGACTCTGAAAGAGATGTCAGAAGCCTGGGATGAAATTGTAGAAAATGTAAACCATTTCCGCAATATGCCCCCCGAACCGGGACCGATCATAGAGGAGGAAGTCTTTATAGCAGATTCCTCAATCTCTCTTGATAAATCTTAAATTTCTCCTTACCTAACCAACAACTAACGCACACACCCATTCAAAAGCACTTAAAATGAAAAAGACTTTCAACATAAATATAGTGGGCTATCCCTTCACAATCGATGAGGATGCCTACGCCCTGCTCAACGACTATCTCAAGACAATCGAGCATGCATTCCGCAAGGTAGACGGCTCTGCCGAACTTATCAACGATATCGAATCCCGAATCGCCGAGCTCCTTCTTCAGTCAACCGAAGATGGGAGTGCCATTATCACTCTCGCCGACGTAGAGCAGGTGATAGCCCGCGTAGGGAAACCCGAGGAGTTTGTCGATGATGAGACCATCACTATCCAAAACGAAAACGGCGACACGGAAACTATCAACGTTGACACTGAGAGTGAGACACCTCCACCCTACATCCCCAATCCCCCCTACACCGTGAAACGCCTTTACCGTGATCCACAGAACGCTATGCTCGGTGGTGTTTGTTCCGGCATCGCATGGTATCTGGGTTGGGATGTGACATGGGTGCGTCTCCTCCTCGTGGCTCTTACCATCGTGTCATATGCGACAATGGCAGTTGTATACCTTGTGCTCTGGATCGTGGTGCCGGAGGCTCGCACCCCTCTGCAGCGAATGCAGATGATGGGCGAGCAACCCACCATGGAAAACATAGGCAAGACAGTGACCGACAGCTTCAAGGAGGATCAGGGGACACCTGCAAATCAGCAGACATCCTCTGCTCCGAATATTGCCAAGATCATGACCACCAGCGTGGGCTGGCTTGGTAAAGCATTTATTATCATTGGTCTGATAATCGGAATTCCCATCCTGCTCGGTCTCGGAATCGGACTAATCGGCGCAGTTGTGTTCCTGATAGCCTGGGGAAGCGCTCTCCTCTTCGGCACCGGAATGCCTTTCGATAATCCGGAAATGACCGATCCCTTTGTAAGCAAACTGGTTTTCTGGGGAGTGCTCTGCGGAATTGGCTGGATCCTCACAATAGGTATACCGCTTTTAGCACTTATCCGCAAAGGCTTGAATTCCGATAATATGTCAAGGCAGACAAGTCTTCTTGTGAAAATCATATGGTGTGTCGGATTCGTTCTCGCAGGAGTGGCCACAGGCATGGTGGTATCCACAGTAGGCAATCAGGAACTTTACCGTCACCAGCAATTTGAGGAGAGAAGACGGAACGGTGATTTTGACGTTGTAGATGAAAATGAATCATTCAAAATCCAAATTGCCAATCTTTCAGCAGAGATGATTCAGACAAAGATAGAGAGCGTCAACAGTCAGGCGGAAGAGCTGCAGAAACAGGCAGAAAGCTTTCAGGAGCAAGCCGACCAATGGCTCCAGCAGGCTGAGGAGATGTCGCAGAAAATAGAACAGGCTTCATCTAACAAGCAAGCTTCTAAATACCGCAAAACGGCAGAGAAGTACCACCGTCATGCCGAGAAAGCACAACGTAAGGCGGAAAAAGCTCAGAATAATGCCCAGAAGCTCCTCGACAAATCGGAAATATTGATGGATAAGCTCATGGAGATCTCCACTGACGCAGCCTTGTCAATCCCTGCAGCTTCCGACTCAATCCCTACCTCTGACTCAATCAAGCAGTAAGCAAGTAGTAGCGAACGATTAGTCGTTATTCGTAACATAGCGTTAAAAACTGGAAATGGGATGTCAAAGAAACCAAAATCTTTGACATCCCATTTTTCAGTTTATTATACTTTTTATGCTATCCTACAGTAATAATTGGCCTACCAAAGAACGTTGACAGCATCGCCAGAGTTGAGAGCGTGAAGTTGTGCTGACCGCTCAACCACTTTGTAATTTCACTCGGACGACGACCAAGAGCGTCGGCAAACTGTTTTTTTGAAAGACCTCGTTCATGCATCAGCGCGTATATGCGATCTGAAACAGCGAATGACAAATCTATCTCCACCTTGATATCAGCCGGAACAGATGCAATCATTTTCCGATATGCGTTTTTTGCTTCTTTCATAACTCAAAAGTGTTGTCGGTTTCAATTATTCTCTCCGTGATAATTACAGAACCATTTTTCTGACCTTCCTTTAGCAAAAGTGCATTGATTGCCCTCTTCCAATAAAATTAGTTCTACTTCACTCATAATCTTGTCTTCATTTTATAATATAACGCAGCGTCACAACAAGTATTTCATTCTAAAGTGAAATATTGGATTTATCTTAAATAAGATAGTGATAGAATTCAATAGACACTTCCCCAATAAGGAGGCTTGTAGAAACTATCTGAAGGCTCTGTGTGAGTGACCTGGCACGGTCTGTGCCATGTGTGGCTGCACAACCATTATTGGAATTAATAGCTTCTACCTGATTGCTGTTTCGTCACAGAAGAGTGTTCAGTCGTCACAATTTTTTCAGTGCTTAATCTTAAGATGTTAATTTCGCCGGAAATTCAATATCTTAATTATGTATTACCGTCTATATCTACTTTTCGCAGCTCTTGCTTGCACCTTGGTGGCCGATGCCCAATTTGCCGTTTATACCGATTCAGCCGAAATGCAATCATGTGATTCCATCTTGTATTCGAATCTGAAAGAAATCACAGTAGTGGCCAAGCATCCTGCTACCTCATTGAAGGCAGATAAGATCATATTTCGTCCATTCGAAATGTTGGCGGGAAGCCAAGGAAGTGTTTATGAAGCTCTATGTTTGCTTCCGGGAATAACGATTAAATCAGATGGCAACCTAAGAATTTACGGAGTCCGGGGTCTTTCAGTAAATATCGACGGCAGAAAGACCATCTTAAGCGGAGAAATCTTAATCAACTATCTTAAGTCGCTTCCGGCTGTGGATGTTGAAGCGATGGAAATCATAGAGTATTCCGGAGCAAAGACTGACGGAGAAGAACCTGTAACTGTTTTGAACATCATAAAGCGTAGGAAAAAAGCCGATAGTTATGCATTGGGAGCAGTTGTCGATGCTCAGTCAGGAAGAGCCAGACAGTTATATACCTCAGCCTTCGGAGAATACAGCAGAAACAAACATACTCTTTCAGCCAATTATTCCCATTATGCCGCACATAATCCTTCCGAACTTATGACAGACAGGCCATATCCTGACCATGATGAACGGTTGTATCAATTCTACAATCGGAAACGTATCGATTCTTCTAATCAACTGTCCATGTCTTACGACTATAGGTTTTCATCCGGTCAAACAATTGGCACATCACTTGTCTACAATCATTTCAGGCGTAAGGAACCGGCTGTGATGAAAACATTCATTCCATTTAGAGAAGAACCCAGCATAACAGACAATAACGCTTCGTTTGTCACTGACAATCTATTTGGAGAATTATATTACCATAGAAAATCATCAAATGAAAGCGAATGGAGAGCCTCTTGTGATTTCTTCAGGTATAGTTCACGGGAAAGCCAGTTAATGGGAGACAATTCCGGGTTATCGATAGATGGAAGCATGGATGGCACTACTTATGGGATAGTATGTAGTTGTGACTTCAACACACACCTTCCGCGTCATTGGTTTATTTCCGCCGGAACCAGAATATCCTATGTCAATATGAGGA
>CAMWZE010000052.1 GCA_947178685.1 uncultured Porphyromonadaceae bacterium | reverse complement strand
GGCCACACCCTTCGCAAATTTTGAAGGCACGAGAGTAATCGCAGTCATTTCATAGCCTGTCTTCTCGAAAGTTACGATCTGGCCCTCGCTGTGAAGAGCGATATCGTTCAATGAGAAGCTACCGTCGCCGGAGGTAGTGGTTGACTTAGCCGATGATTTATCGGTTACGGTGACGTCGGCAAGAGGCTGCTGAAACTCGTCAGTGACGACGCCGGTCAGAGTGCCCTGCCCTGTTATCACGTCTTTCATGGCCTCCTCCTTGTCGGAACATCCCGAAGCGAAGAGCGTGAGCAGACCTACGATGGCTGCCAGGCCGATTCGATTGATTAGTTTTGCAATACGCATAAGTATTATGTTTGATTAGTTAATGAATTTCGAGTTTCTCTAAATTTTTACATTTATCTACCCTGTGGATGTCGTGGATGTCGACAGGAAGTTTGATTTGTGAACCGTGGAAAACAATCTTTTTTACCTTAAGATGACTTACCTCTGTAGCCAACTTAAAAAATTCCATTTTACCTTAAAACTTAAAACTAACCTAATAACTTTTATTCGTGCCATCTCAGCATCTCTTGCTGATTTGCACTGCAAAGTTAGTGCTTGTTTCAAGGAAAAATGTAATCCTACACTGCCACAATTGTACACTGGCAGTATTGAATACATTGTTATCACGGATGAATACAAAATCGCAATTCGCTGTATATCACGATATTATTTTTATATTATGGATTAATTTCCCGATTAATCGGCACATGGTATCATTTCATGACGCAAATTTACAAAATTTGCGCTATTTATGCATACATACATTCCGACTTCTGCCTGAAATCTTACTTCCCTTCAGAAAAATTCTTACTTCCCTTCAAAAAAAAGCGGTGCCCCGACCGGAGCACCGCCTCATTATATCTATATCATTTATCACATCTGCTTATGACCCTCATCAATCTTCGACAACGCAAAAGCATAAGCACCGGCCGAGATGGCCTTGCTCGCACCAAGTCTCGAGAAGGTGACTCCGATACGCTTCATGTCGTCATACTCTACTGTGAGGTTTGTGCCACGCACATGGATTGTCTTCGAATTACCCTTCGCAAACTTCTCAAACTCCTCTTCATTGTCAAGGTTGAATACCTCCATCTGAACCCGACGTACACTGTCGCCTCCAAGAGTTGCCAGATTGCCGCGAAGCTCCTTCATAAGCGATGGCATAATCCAATGACGGGCCGCAGTGATACCGCCGCCGATCACAATGATACCATCGATCAGCTGAGCGGCGATAGCCATTGCATCTCCTGCTATCTCGCCGAATTCTGCAAACGCCTTGCGGGCTGCCTCTACGTTACCCTCACGCTTACCGTCGGCTATCTCGCAGATCTCTTTCGGTTCATAATTATGATTGTATTCACCGGATGCCTCGGCATATACCCGCTTGATAGCACGCACTGCCACACCCTCTTCAACAATGATGCCCTGTTTCAGCTTATGAGGGAGACAGAAAGTCTCAACACAAGAATTATCACCCTGATTAAGCTTGCCGTTCACAACGATGCCAACACCGAAACCGGTGCCGAATGTATAGCCTAACAGATTGTGATAACGCTTCTTGCTTCCAAGCTTTGCAAGACGATCATTGATCTCCGGCAACGCACCGCAGAGCGCCTCGCCGTAAGCGAAGAGATCGCCGTCGTTGTTGATAAACACCGGAATGCCAAACTCATTCTGCAAGAACGGACCGAGAGCAACTCCGTCGCGGAACGAAGGGAAGTTGGGAAGATAGCCCCCTATGATGCCGTTGGGATAGTCGGCCGGACCGGGAAAGGCGAAGCTTATCGCAACCGGTTTCTCATCGAGCGAATCTATCACCTCGCGGAAGCCCTTAACCATGGTATCAAGACATAGATCAAGATCTTGGGCATTAGATGGATAAGTAACAGGTTCGGTTATGTACTCACATCCCCGCATCGCTCCGAAAACGAGGTTGGTGCCACCCGCATCAAGGGTGATCACAATTCGGTCGTCATGAAAAAACATAGTTTCTGATTTGGTATATTATGGTTGTAGAAATTTTCGAAGTTGCTTAAACGTCATCTTATACCTGATTCAACAGATCCAGCTTTCCTTCGTTTATCAATTTGAGAACCAACTCTCCGAAGAGTGTGTTCTGCCATGCAAACCAAGGACGGGTGAAATCCGTGGCATCATTCTTGTTAAACGACTCATGGATAAAGCCTGTGCCGGCATCAGTGTTGAGCAGCATACGCATGCAATCTGCTATCTCGGCATCGTCGGTGCTCGTAAATGCTCGCATCATGATACTCATAGGCCATACCATGTCGTAGCCGATGTGGGGACCACCTATACCCTCTCCGGCTGTACCACGGAAGAAGTAAGGATTATATTCGCTCCACACAAAGCGCCTGGTGTTCTGATAGATGGGATCGTTCACATCCACATCGCAAAGATAAGGCAAGGAGAGAAGACTCGGCGCGTTGGCGTCGTCCATGAGGAAATGGTTGCCGAAACCGTCCACCTCGAAAGCATAGATGGCGCCGAAAACCGGATGGTTGTAGACGGCATATGTGCGGAGAGCTCCCTCCACCTCGTTGGCGAGGCGTCGGCATTCAGCACAGCGGGGTTTATCGGTGTTGACTGATTCCAGAATCTCAGCCGCCTTACGCAATGCAGAGACAGCAAAGAAGTTGGAGGGCACAAGATACTGCAGAGTAGTGGCATCGTCCGACGGACGGAAACAAGACACTATCAAGCCGCAGGGCTTGACGGGCGCACCAAGGCCATCGTTGTTGAGGGTATCGAGCGCACGCTCCGTCTTACGCTGGAATTTGTAGTTGCCCACACCCTCATAACGTTGTTGCTCCTTAAATGTTGTAAGAATGTTGTCGAGAGCGGCAAGCCATTCCTCGTCAAAGATAGAGGCATCACCGGTAACTTTCCAATATTCATAGGCCAGACGCACCGGATAACAGAGAGAATCTATCTCCCATTTACGCTCATGCACGTCGGGAATCATAGCCGTGAGATCGCTCATCCATTCACCTCCCGTAGGACCATCGTTGAAGGCGTTGGCGTAAGGATCGAGTATTATACACTTGAATTGCCTACGGATCACCCCCTCCAGCATATCCTTAAGGGCCGGATCGGAATTGGCAAGCTGCACATAGGGCCACACTTGTGCCCCGGAGTCACGAAGCCACATAGCGTGGATATCGCCCGTATATACGAATGTATCCTTCTTTCCATCCTTTCCGATGCGATGATGAACTGTAGTGTCGATTGTGTTCGGGAAACAGTTCTCGAACATCCATGCCATCTTCGGATTGGTGAGCTGCTTCTTTACCTCGGCTATCTTATTTTCCACAGCGTCGGAGTGGAACAGACGGTCACCTTTAGCCGGACGGCAAGTGGCCGGAGTTTTCACGGGAATATTCCCGGCAACTTTGTCGCTTCTGCATTCCATCGACTGCACACCGGCTGCCGACATTGAGCCGGTAGCAAGCAGGATGGTGGCCATTGCTATAAATGCCTTTTTCATTTTGTATCTGTTAGATTAGCAATTTTTCTGCGGCTACCGAGATTTTATTGTAGCCACTTTTCTGCAACAAAGTTAATTCACTGTTTTATAATAAGTGTACACCATTATGCCAACAATGTATATTCGCGATTTTGGCAACAGTATACACATTTTTGTCATAATCCGACACATTTTCACCCCCCTTTTAAGGGTGGAAACACACCGTTAGTGACCGCTACACGGTAAAAGAAGTCACCCATCCTCCTCCTGATTCAAGGAAAGGTCTTTCGACGCATGGGTGGAGCGATACTGTTTCGGAGTCATTCCAAACCGCTTGTCAAACTCCTTGTAGAAGTGTGAACGATTGGAGAAACCACTACGGTAGATCACCTCCTGCACTGTGGCGGATGTGTTCACAAGCATACGTGCCGCAATGCTGATGCGCTGATATTTTATGAAATCATTCGGCGAGAGCTGGTCAAGTTCCTTGAACCTGCGGTAAAGGTTGCGAACGCTTATCTTCAAATGCGTCGCAAGCTTCTCCGGACCCAAATCCTCATCTTCCACATGCTCCTCTATAAAATCTACCACCTGCCCCATGAACTCTTTGTCATCGCGATGAAGAAGGTGGCCGTCGCTATACTCGTAGGCACTCGCACCGGTGGTGTAATACTGCTTGAGATAAGCTCGGTTTTCTATAAGACGACGCACCACCGCCTGAAGATAATCAAGACTGAATGGCTTACCGATATAAGCATCGGCACCGGAATCGATACCCTCTACCTTCTCCTGATTGCTGGTCTTGGCAGAGAGAAGCACAAGGGGTATGTGCATCGTGTGCTTGTTCTGCTTAATCATGCGTGTAAACGTCACTCCGTCTGTGCCGGGCATCATGATGTCTGACACGATCAGGTCGGGCGGTGTATTACGGATAATTTCCAATGCCTTGTCGGCCGATTCGGCCGTGAGAATCTCATATTCCGACAGAGCATCGCGCAGCAGAAGCAGTATCTCGCGGTTATCGTCTACTACCAGCACACGGCTCTTCTCCCCTTTGGCGCCGAGAGGTACAGCTCCGGTGGTGCCTGGAAGTTCATTCTCAGGCACTGCGTTGGCACCCACAACCGTGGCCGCTACATCATCCGAGACAGACGCCCGGGCAGACTGCACAGGTGTGCCCCCTGACTGAGTGTTTGCCGGCGCGGATTCTGATTCCGGCATTTCAAGACGCGGAAGCTCGACAATGAAATCGGCATATTGCCCAACCTCGCTCTCTATAGAAATTTTACCCTGGAGAAGATCAACCATGCTGTGGCATATGGCCAATCCAAGCCCGTTGCGACTTGACAGTCCCTTCACCGCATTCTCCTCCACATTGTCGAGCACACTGTAGCGGTTGAAGATACGTTTCTTCTCCTCAGCACTGATTCCCTTGCCGGTATTGTAGACGGATAGACGCAACTTATCGCCATCCTGCTTAAGCCCGACTTTTATCGTGCCTCCCGTCGGAGTATACTTGAACGCATTGGATATAAGGTTGGTCATGATCTTCCTCACGCTGCTGAAATCGGTCACCCAGTCGATATCCGGTTCTATCTCCTCCTCAAGGTTCACATGATTGCGGTCGGCAAGTTCGGAGAAAGATGTCACTATGTCGCTGCAGAGCCCGCTTATCCCCACCATCGACAGCTTAAGCTGCTTATGGCCGGTTTCCATACGTCGGAAGTCAATAAGCTCCTGAATGAGCGTATTGAGTCGCTCGGCATTGGTGCGCACGAGTCCGACATATCTTTTTATATAGTCGTCGCTGCCGGGATAATCGAGAATGCGCTCACACGGACCGTAGATTAGTGTAAGCGGCGTGCAGAATTCATGCGTGATATTGGTGAAGAATCGCAGTTTCTCCTCATAGAGTTCCTCCTTGTGGGTCTGCTCGAGACTCTTCATCTCCTCTTTCTGCCGGTCTTTCTGTCTGCGCAGATAGAGTATCACACCTCCGGCTATAGCCCCTAAAAACAGGAGAATATAGAAAATTTTAGCCCATACCGAAAGATACCACGGTGCCTTCACCACAATCTCCATCTCGGCAGGTTCACTTTCTATGCCGGTGGCTCGATTCGTGTATCTTACCTTCAGCTTATATTTACCGTAGGCCATACCGTTGAAAGAGATGGTAGTCTCGGGACCATTCTCTATCCAGTTCACTCCGTCAAGCGAATATGAATACACATAGTTGTGGGCATTCACGAAATCGGGAGCACTCACCATCAGAGAGAAATAATTCTCATCAGGCTCCAGCACAATCTTCATCTTCCCATCCTTACTTTCAAGATAGTCTACCATCGGCACATCCTTACCCGATATCGACAGTTTCATAAAGGTGAGATCCGGCTTATATTCCGGAGGGGCTGTATAAGAAAGATGGCGTGAGATAAAGGTGAGACCATTGATACCACCGAATATCATACCTTTCCCGTTATAGAAAGCGGCACCATCGCTATATTCTGTCACACTCATTCCGTAGCTCTTGCTGTAAGTGAGCGCACGGCCGACGGCCGGATCAAATCTCACGATTCCATAATTGGTTGAAATCCAAAGCTTGTCGTCGTTGGTGCGCAACATATCATGGATTGTGTTATTGGCAAAGCCATCCTCATAGCCGGCATAACGTGTCTCCCCTCCGGGCCATACTTTGATCAATCCCTCTCCGGTGCCAATCCAGAGCACGTCGCGCGACTGTATGGTTACAAACACGTCGTTCACCACGTTCGTGCCGAAATCATTCTTCAGCGGAATCTGTTGCAACTTGTCGTCTTTGAACTCATACACACCTTTACCTCGGTTGCAGAATAGGATACGCCCGTCTTCGCCTACCGAGAGTGAGAAGAACTGGTTCATGGAGTATTTACCATCATCCACATCATAAACCCTCACCCTCTCCACACTCGGCACGGAGCCACCGGCACTCAGCGTAGCTTTGATCACACCCATACCCAGTGTGGTGAGCCATAAGGTGGTGTCGTTCTCTTCATATATGGCATGGATATTGCCCACTTTGGGCGATAGAGCCACAGAGTGAAGGCTATTGTCGGTATAGCTATAGTAGTTTAGGCCTTCATCAGTTCCCATCCAGAGTATGGGTCGCGAGCTCCTGCTGAAAGCAAACACCGAATTATTCAGAAGCGCGCTGTTAGCTGAAGTATACAGATGACCCTTATCAATATTCGTACGCGGATTAGCCTGACTGAAATCGGGTATCTTGAGCAGGCCGTCACCCTTGGTACCTATCCAAAGGTTATGTCTGTCGTCAAGGAAGATAGCTCTCACAGGATGTGAGATTTTATTACCCATTGCCGTAAAATCAAATGATTGTATACTGTAATCATCGTCCCAGAATGTGTATACACCCTGACAGTCTGAGCCAATCCACACAACATCCTGATCCGGTGAACGCTCAAGAGAGAATACTCCCACATGCAATCCCAAATCGATTGTCATATACTCTTTCTTCTCATTAAGGCCTACCCATAGAACCCCGTCGGTAAAAAATGATACGAAAAAATTACCCTGACGGTCGTGTACCATATTGGAGATTCTGCCGCGTGATGTGGCAGCGGCGCCCATAGAGGCAATCTTGCGCACGTTACCGTCTGACATAATTTCGAAAATATCCCCTTCAGGACTGATTGTCAGCAGCTCATCATCCTGACATTTTGCAAATTTTGTTTTAATATTCCTGTATTCTTTCACCGGAGTGAGCTTACCGTCATTACCGTCGGGCTTCTTGGAAAGATCGTAGACATAGACCCCCTCATTAAACACAGCCCACAACATGCCGTCTCTCTCCATGATACATCTCAGCAGGGAATGAGTCCGGTCAAACTTACCCACGAAACGGAAATCGGAATCCTTCGCCGGATCATAGACATACAATCCGGAATCTTCCGCCACCACATACATACGGTTGGTTTTCTTATTCACCCAGATCACCTCCTGGCCGTGAAACTGGGTAAAAGTCTTCAGTTCCCACGTCTTTGTGTCGAAAAGATCAAGACCGTAATTAGTGAGAAACCACATATAGTCTTTACCACCATCTTTAATCGACTCGATTACATTTCCGGAAAGCGTGCGCTCCGGAAAGAGCGACTTGAAAGGGTGTACAACAGCACCGTTGGCTATATTGACACCATCACAGGTGCCGATCCAGAGCCACCCGTAATCGTCTAAACATAGTGAGAGAATAGCGCTGTTGGATAGTCCGTCGCCACTGAATGTCTGACGCATATTGTATGCCCGGACTGAGTGTAACAGACCTGAAATTATGATAAGAAGCGTAAGAGTCAGTAATCGGATACTACGTTTTCTCATGGTCAGATTGAAAAGTCGTTTGCTAATCAGATGATTGGTGAAACGCCACTTATAATGGAGAAACACCACTTATCTTGAAAGAGTGTCTGAAAGATAAAACATGAGGGAATCGTATTCACCCGGAAAACGATTCCCTCTGCAAAATTACAAATTTTTATCAAATATCCAACATTCTCTCCCAATGAAAGAGTATTTAACGCTTTTCGGGGAGCGACATCTTCACGGTGTGGCTTCCGGAGCGGTATTCCTTGACGGAGTTTTCGCCGGGCAATGTCACTGCCGCCACGGCTCCTTCGGGCACCGTAAAATTCCATATCCAATTGTCGCCCTCATATCTCCAGGCACTCTTGATCTTTCCGGCAGCCGACTCATATTCCGCATCAAGATGACCGAGGCGACGGTCGGGCATCGGCTTCATCACAATCTTACGGAATCCCGGATTGGTAGTGTCGGCCTGGATACCGGCCATCGTCTCCCACATCCATTCACACACGCAACCA
>CAMWZE010000051.1 GCA_947178685.1 uncultured Porphyromonadaceae bacterium | reverse complement strand
CTGGTGTACGGGTGAAGACCACACCATTTATATCGATAGAAATAAGTGGGAAGGTCAGGATGTATATCAGAAAGATTTGGTTGCTAACGACGGTAATGCCAATGAGGCAACCTACACGGGTTATTATGCACGCAAATATTTCGAGACATCTCTTGATGACACCTGGTATACTTCAGGCACCAACCTCATCATCATGCGCTATGCCGATGTACTCCTTATGAATGCTGAGGCTAAAGAGGCTTTGGGACAGATGAATGCCGCAGTTTGGAATGAGACTATACGCCCGATTAGAGAGCGTGCTGGTTTCACTGCTGCGAAAGCTCTTGATTTCCCCGGCGGAGATGTAAAGCAGGTGATACGTAATGAGCGTCGTGTGGAGTTGGCCTTCGAAGGTCTCCGTTATTTCGACATCATGCGTTGGAAAGCCGGTATGGAATATCTTAACGGTCCGGTGAAAGGTTGTGAGTTTGTAGGTGGCAACGCCGTGCTCGACAATTATAAGTTTGATGAGAACCGCGATTATCTATGGCCTATACCACAGGGAGAGCGAGACATCAACCCCAATCTCACTCAGAATCCCGGATATTGATTTTAAATCATAATACTGAATAAGAACTTATTTAACAAAGAATTTCAAGATGAAATCAACTATATTGAAATGCGCAGCCGCACTGCTTGTTCTGGCCGGTACAACATCGTGCAACAACGATATGAAATATGCTGATGTGAAGACATCAGCCGTAAGTCTCTTCTACGAGCCTTTGAACAATAAGGAGGTTAAGCTCGTAGCTTCAAACTCGGCTTCTCTTCTCTTCGAGTGGGAGGCATCACATGCCGAAGATGGCGCAGCTCCTCAATATGAGGTGGCCTTCTATAAGGGCGACGACACCAGCGCTCCGATCTATAAGGTGCTTGCCGACAACATGGGCACAAAGCCTATGGCTACTATCCCCCACAAAACATTGGCAAAGGTTTGTGCCGCAGCTAATATTGCAGGTGGTGAGACCGGCACAATCAAATGGGGTGTGATCGCCTACGCCGGCGTCAATCCTTCAAAGACTCCGGTTGACAAGCTCAACAACCTTACTCTTACCCGCTTCGAGGGCTTCTCTGAGATTCCAACCTCACTTTACTTCGCAGGAGCAGGCACAGAGACAGGTGGTTCTGATCTTTCAAATGCAGTGGCTCTCAACGCTATCGATGCAGAAATCTATGAGGCATTCTCTGAGTTGAAAGCCGGACAGAAGATTTACTTCTCGGCAGACAAAGAGGGTGTGACAACATTCGCAATCAAAGGCTCCAAGCTTGTTGAGGGCGATGAGGGTGACGGCGTAACAGAGAGCGGTGTATATCGCATCACACTCGACTTCGGAGCTGCTACAGCCACACTTCGCAAGGTTGACAAGCTTATCTTCTTCCATTGCGATGGCGCAGACCGCGACAACAACTTCGAGTACACATATGTAGGCAATGGTGTGTATGAGGCAGAGGCTTCCTATAAACTCCATGAGACCGGATGGTCATGGGATCCATTCGAGAGCCGTTACAAATTCCGTATGACTTATGCCGACGGAACTGAGACTGAATGGGGTTCTGAGAGCGGTAAGGAGAAACCGGCTGTTATGGATCCTTCTCTCGGCGACTTCTATATCTATGAGCATAGCGGATTGGACGACTGGAGCCACAACTACAAGATCTTCGGTGCCGGTCTTGACTCGCCTTATGTAGGGCAACCTTGCAAGTGGTCGGTATTCTTCAACTTGCAGTATGGTCATTACTCTCACTTCTATGAGGTTCTTTAATTTGTGAGTCTCGCTCACTTTTAAAGATATTAAACAAAAAGTAACCGTAGCCACGTCGGATATTCGTTCCGAAGTGGCTATAAACCAAGAGAATCTACAAATGAAGAAATATATAGGACTCGGCGCACTTGCAGCAATGATGATTCCAGCGTTTGTGGCTTGCGACAATACCGATGTGTATCAGCTTCCCACACCATACACCATCAATTGGAATGCAGCTGCCGACAGTGCGACTAACGCTCTTGTAAAATATTTCTGGAATGAAAAAGGATATTTCAACCAGAAAGCCGATTACGAGGGTAAAGTAGACAATGGCAACAGTTGGAACTATTGGCCACAGGCTCATGCAATGGATGTGATTATCGATGCATATGAGCGTACCGGAAAGCAG
This sequence comes from uncultured Porphyromonadaceae bacterium, assembly GCA_947178685.1. The sequence continues at coordinate 6,206 of CAMWZE010000051.1, read as the reverse complement.
GAATATAAGGATATGTTCGGCAAATGGTATGATGGCATAAAGACTCAGAACGACGGTGGCAACACCGGAGGTTATACCAACGACTATTATGACGATGAGGCATGGATCGCTACAACGATGGCCCGTCTTTATAAGGTGACCAACGAAGATAAGTATCTCACAGTAGCAAAAGATCTTTATTCAGATATCTGGTCGGGTTGGAATGATCTCGGTGGAGGTGGGCTCTCATGGCGCAAATCTCAGCCTTGGAGCAAGAATTCCTGCATCAATGGCCCGGGTGCAGTGCTGGCGCTTGATCTCTATGAGATAACCAAAGATGAGAATTATCTCAACCAGGCAAAAGCCATATATGAATGGACACGCGACAATCTCTTTGTGCCCGGTTCCGGTGAGGTTTATGACAATCTCAATGCTGAGACAAGTGAAGTGGCTGCATGGCATTTCTCCTACAATCAGGCCACTGTGATGAGAGCCGCACAGCTCCTTTACGGCTATACCAATGAGTCGTATTATCTGAAGGATGCTCAACGGGCCTGCTACTATACTATCTCCAACGGCTCTTTCCTTGAGTCGGCAAACAATCTCACCAAGTTTGAGAATGGAAGCACTCCGGGAGCTGATAGTGACGTGGCCCTTTTCAGAGCAGTATTCTATCATTATTTCTATGATATGATTAAAGATCAGAACCTTGAAAAAGCATGGATTTCCAAGTTCAAGAGCTGCTTCAACTGCTCTACCGAGTATCTTTGGAGAAATGGACTTGACAACCGCCAGCTCTTCGTGCTTTTCGGTCCTGATTGGTCAAAAGGACCTGCCGCAGGTGAAACCTGCTATCTGAATCCTATGGTGAGCGCTTGTGCCGCTATAGAGATGAGAGCGAAACTTGAAGGCAATGGTAAATAAAAGATAGCTATTTTCTTAAAGTTTAGACCCCGGCCCGGAGGTAGATTTTACAAATTCGAGTTATGTAAGATTTCCAAGACAATTATCCCGCCTCCGGGCCGTTTTTAATTTAGACAATTACAAGTTAAACCTAAATAAACATGAAACTGAAGTTTTCTTTGTTCGCAGTCCTCGTTATTATGGCTTTAAACAGCTTCGCAGCAGACGACTGGGCAAATCTTGGCCGTTATATCAACGATAACAAGCGAGTAATGGCACGTGCAAATAAAAATGATCATCTCGTGGTGTTCTTAGGCAATTCCATCACCGATGGATGGCCCAATTCAAACAAAGCTTTTTTCGATGACAACAATTTCCTTGGCCGAGGAATTTCCGGACAGACAACATATCAGTTTTTGGTGAGATTCTACAGCGATGTAGTGAATCTTCAACCTGAAGCAGTAGTTATCAATGGCGGCATCAATGACATCGCCGAGAATAACTATGAATATGATGAAACAAGAACATTCAATAATATAAAGGCAATGGCTGAGATTGCTGATGCCAACGGCATCAAGGTTATTCTCACAAGTGTATTGCCCTCCGACAGATTCGGCTGGCGTCCGTTGAAGACAGAGATTGCGCCGAAAGTAATATCGCTCAACAATCGTATCAAGGCTCTCGCCAAAGAGAAGGGTTATACATATGTAGACTATTTCTCTAAGATGGAGAATGGCACTACCCATGGCATGAAGGATGAATATAGCAACGACGGGGTTCATCCTACCGATGCCGGCTATCGTGTGATGGAAGCGATTGTATTGCCGGAGGTGCGCAAGGTTGTAAAGAAATAAGTTTTGCTAAGTTAAGGTAAAAAGGTTAGTAGGTTGAAAAAGGATGAGTAGTGATATTCATCCTTTTTTATTTTGTTTGGTGGTTTGAGTGGGTTTGTATGCTGTTTTGGCAAAAATAATCATATGTATCGCGGTAATTGCTGTGGTTTGGCAGTATTTAGAGGTAAGTTTGGCAGGATATGACACAAACCGAGGCAAAGAAATATATAATTTTGAGAAGATTTTCAAACACTAACCCAATATACAATGAAAAAATCATTAGTAGCACTGATCGCTGCCGGGTGTGTGGCTTCCCCGACGATGGCCAAGCCGGCAACATATAAAGTAGTGTCTCCTTCCGGCGACATTGTGCTTGATATCAACGTAGGCAATAATGTGAATTACTCCCTTTCGAACAAGGGTAAAAAGATGGTGGAGAATGCAACCATCGGCATGGACTTCGGCAAGAAGAAAAATGTAAAGGTAAAGAGTGCGAAAAAAGGAAGCCACAAGGGTGTGATCAAACCAGTGGTGCCTATGAAATTCTCTTCAATCGACAATAACTACAATTCACTCGTGCTGAACATGGATGGCAATTATGCCATTGAGTTCAGGGTGATGGATGACGGTGTGGCCCATAGATTCGTGACCACAATGCCTGACTCCATCAATGTGATGAATGAGACTTTCGAGATCTCAGTGCCGAAAGATGCATTTATGCACCTTCAGCAGGCCAACAGATTCAAGACTTCATACGAGGAGAGATATTCTCACAAACCGGTGACCGAATGGAATGCCGAGGATAAAATGAGCACACTGCCCGTGCTCATGGAGGATAACGGTGATGTGGTTCTCTTCTGTGAGACCGATCTCCGCGATTACCCCGCTTTCTTCCTCAAAGGTGATGGCGATGGAAAATTCCATGCGATCTTCCCCAAGGCTCCTACAAAATTCGGTCCTGACGGCGACCGCAGTCTAAAGATTCTTGAGGAGGCTCCTTATATAGCCCGCACGACGGGAAAGCGTAATTTCCCCTGGCGTTACATGGTGGTAGGTGAACCGGCCGATATTCTCACCAACACAATGAGCGCTCAGCTCGCAGAGCAGCCCACCGGCGATTACTCTTGGGTGCAGCCCGGACAGGCAAGCTGGGAATGGTGGAACGGCGCCACACCTTATGGTCAGGACGTAGACTTTGAGGCAGGTTGCAATCTCGACACCTATAAGTATTTCATTGACTTCGCTGCAAAATATGGTATCAAGTATATCATAATGGATGAGGGTTGGGCAAAAACCACTCTCGATCCCTTTACTCCCAATCCTGACGTTGACCTCATGGAGCTTATCCGTTACGGCAACGAAAAGGGTGTCGGTATTATCCTTTGGCTCACCTGGCTCTCTGTAGAGAATAATTTCGATGTATTTGAGAAGGTGGCCGACTGGGGTATCAAGGGACTTAAGATCGACTTCATGGACCGCAGCGACCAGTGGATGGTAGATTACTATGAGCGTGTGGCAAAAGAGGCTGCAAAACATGGTCTTCTTGTCGACATGCACGGATCTTTCAAGCCTGCCGGTCTTGAGGTGACATATCCTAACCTTATAAACTATGAAGGTGTTCGCGGTATGGAGCAGATGGGTGGGTGTAGCCCCGACAACTCCATCTACCTTCCTTTCATGCGTAATGCCGTCGGTCCGCAAGACTATACTCCCGGTGCCATGCTCTCCATGCAGCCCGACCGTTACCGTGCTGACCGTCCCAACTCTGCATCAATCGGCACCCGCGCATATCAGATGGCTCTCTTCACAGTGTTTGAGGGTGGACTCCAGATGCTCGCGGACAACCCGACTCTTTACTACAACAACCCTGATTGCACTGAATTCATAACTTCAGTGCCAACCACTTGGGATGAGACAGTGCCCCTCGTAGCTGAGATCGGAAAGACAGTGGCTGTGGCTAAACGTAAAGGTGATACATGGTATATCGGAGCTATCACAGGCAGCAACGATAAATGGAACGAATATACTCTCGATCTCAGCTTCCTCGGCAATGGCAATTATGATATGACTGCCTTCTCCGACGGTATCAACGCTCCTTATCAAGCCATGCATTATAAGAAGAACAACAGCAAGGTTAAGAAGGGTGACAAACTCAATGTGAAACTTGCCCGTAACGGTGGCTACACTGCAGTATTGAAACCCGCGAATTAATCGATCATGAAAAGAATACATAATTTATTAATGATGGCAGGCCTTGCGGCTTGCGTGGCCATGCCATCATGCTCTTCATCTTCGGGTAACGCTACGGGTGTAGATGGTGTCACCAAGTATGTCAATCCACTGCTCGGCACCGCCACTCTCTGGGAAACAGAGGATCTCGGTTATGAACGTCATCAGAAGGCGCGTACGTGGGGCGCTGAGGTCTATCCCGGCGCTGCTCTCCCGAATGCAATGGTGCAGCTCACTCCTGTAACGATGTGGCATGCCGGTGCCGGCTACCAGTATGAGGACACCACTATCCTCGGCTTCGCCCACACCGCTATGGGTCACTGGAACCTTATCGATCTTCCCATCATGCCTGTGACCGGCTATTTCAATGCCGACAACTATGCTTCAAAGTTCTCTCATAAAGATGAGTCGGCTCATCCCGGCTACTATCAGGTTAAGCTTGACCGTTATGACGTGAACGCGGAGCTCACCAGCACACTCCATGCCGGCTATCACAAGTACACCTTCAAGGAGAATGATCCCAAACGTCTACTCGTAAATGTGGCTCACAATCAGGGCAACGTAAGAAGCTGGGAGATGAATCAGGTGGCCGACAATGCGTTTGCCGGCCGTCAGAACGGCCTTTATTACTATGCCGTCACCAACCTTCCCATCGATTCAATCCAGATCATGGGTAGCAAGGCCGACAGAGGTGTGCCCGTGGCAGTTGTCGATTTCAAGAATAATACCGGTAAGGAGCCCCTTGAAGTAAAGGTAGGTGTTTCATATGTAAGCATCGACAATGCCAAATTGAATCTTGAGAAAGAGATGCTGGCCAAGAATTTCGACGAGGTTAGAAGCGAGGCCAACACCACTTGGGAGAATCTTCTCAGCAAGATTATGGTGGATGGCTCCACAGAGCGCGAGAAGGGCCTTTTCTACAGCACACTTTATCGTTCGATGCTCAATCCGCGTCTTGAGAGCGATGTAAACGGAGAATATAAAGACAATAGGGGTGAGATAATCAAAGATGCTGATCATGCCTACTATTCAAATCCTGCGTTCTGGGATGTGGGCCGTTCTCAGCTTATCCTCCTTGGTATGTTGCGTCCTGAGGTTATGACCGATGTCTTGAAGTCGACTATCGAACGTGGTGAGAAGGGTAGCGGTTTCATTCCTACTTATTTCCACGGTGACTTTGCACCGGCGGTAGTAATCGGTAGCTGGAAGCGTGGCATTAATGGTTTCGATCTCGAAAGGGCTTACAAACTTGCGTTGAAGAGTGCCACGGAGGCCGGCAGAGGTGGACGTGCCTGGATGGAGGAATATCTCGACAAGGGTTATGTGTCGGATGTGAATCTTCCTGACTGTCCTTTCTGGGAAGAGCATAAGGGTGGTGTGACAAAAACACTTGAGTATGCTTATGCCGACTATGCTGTAGCTCAGATTGCCAAGGAGCTTGGCGACTCTACCAACTACAAGCTTCTTATGGACCATAGCAAGAACTACAGGAATGTGTTTAATCCTGAGAACGGTTTCTTTCAGGGCCGTATAGAGGAGGATGGCAGCTGGCTCACTCCCTATGATCCTGACATGGGTTATTACCAGCATCAGTATAGAGAGGCTAACGGCTGGAACTCCCTTTTCTATGCCCCTCATGATCCGGAAGGTGTAATAGCACTTTATCCTTCGGCTGAGGCGGTAGAGGCAAAACTCGACACACTTTTCACCCGTCCCTACAATGGATATGAGATCGCTAACATGACCGGTTTCATCGGCAATTATTGTCAGGGCAACCAGCCGGGCCATAATATCCCTTACACCTATTACTTTATCGGTAAGCAGGAGAAGTCGCAGGAGCGTCTGAACCAGATCATGGATCGTTTCTATGACATGGGTAAGGATAAATTGGCTTATGCAGGAATGGATGATGCCGGCGGTATGTCGGCATGGTATGTGCTCAACGCACTCGGTATATTCTCCTACTCTCCGGCCGATCCTGAATATATCGTAAGTGTGCCTCTCTTCAAGGAGACTAAGTTCAAACTCGGCGACAACAACTCATTTGAGATCAAGAGAGTCGGCGACGGCGAGAAGATTGAGAAGATCACAATCGGCGATGAGGTACTCAACGGTTATTTCGTGCCTGACTCATTGCTGCGTCAAGGAAAGACCCTGACTATCTATACAGAAAAGTAAGAACATTTTCAAATTGTTTTTATTGGTTTATTAAGTAGCTGCGGATAATTAATGTCATAATGGATGCGAAATTCTACGGATGAG